>CAZIQC010000202.1:0-3141 GCA_964541335.1 uncultured Oscillospiraceae bacterium | reverse complement strand
ATACAGTAGGCACGGTTTTGCGCGTCACCCTTTGCCGTTATGCCGAAGCACAGCTCCGGGTCGTAGGCTTGCCCCGCGCCGCCGATGGTGTGGTGCAGGGTAACGTCTTTTCGCAGTGCTTCTTCATATTCCTTCATTTCGGGCGAGGCGGCTTCTCCGTTCGAATAAAGCACCACATCGCCGTAATTCGCGCTGTAATGAAGCCGCGTGCCGTCCTTCGGTCTGAAATTTATGTGGCACAAATACATATACTCCATCGCTTTTTGCCGCCTGTTTTCAATCGTAACGTTTATTTTCAGCACCGTGGCGTTTTTGTAAAGTCTGCACTCGGGCGCAAAGGTGTAATTTTTTACAAACGATTTGTCGTAATACAGCTCGCCGCCCACTGCCGCGTAATCGTCGCACACGTCGATGTATGCCGCATTGTACTCCGCATTCGGAATTTCGCCGTGCTGCGTGTGCTCGCCGTCGGGTGCACCCATTGAATTTATGCCGCAATGAAGTAAAAATCCGCCGTAGGTTTCAAGATACGGTTTTCCCGGGCGCGGCTCGTTCATTTTTGTTTTCATTTGCAGCTCTTTTCCGTCGAACGCGGCGCGCCAAATCTGCTGTCCCTGAAACGGCAGTATTATAAAATACCCGCGCTCGTTTTCAACCTTTATCGCCTCCGCCCCGGTTGAATAGCGAAACGCCGTTATACGAAAGCTCGGCGTTTGCGCAAGGCAAAACTCGCGCTCGGAAAACATTTGCTTGTTTATGTAAAATCTCATTTTCTCCACTCCTTTTTTGTAACCTACTCGTCAATCGGCAAATCGCGAATGTTTGTTTTTACGGGGTTGTATAACGGCGAAATGTATTTTGCCGTGTCGCCGAGCATTATGTATTCTCCCTTCACGGGATAAAAGCAAATTATTTCGCACCCGTTGCCGTCAACCTCAAACTCAAGCACGGTGTCTCTTTTAAATCGCACAAATTTTTTCGCAAAATACATATATGCAACATACTCCGCCGTATTGTCGTTTTTTAAATCCTCGTGCGTTATCCTTGTGCACCGCACGTCACTCTTTAGGTTAAATGCCGCCGTCACGTTGCACCCCGCGGCGGTGTTCATCACCTTAAAAACATCGTGCGGACCGTATACCTGCGCGGGCACGGGCAAGGCGGCGGTGTCACACAGGTGCACGCTTCCGCATTCGTCCGCCAAGGGAACAAGCCTTTCGGCAACGGTTTTTCCCATCTCGTCGCTTACGTAAACGGGGCCGCCGCTTATCGCACGCAGCACCGCGTCGCGCGAGGCGGCGGCGTTGTCCGTTTGCCACATATCGAAATCGCACATATAAAAGTCGTCGTAAAACAGGCTGTTGTACACGTTTTGTACAACGTGCTTGGCAAAGCCGTTTTCAGCACTCGGGCAAAAGTCGTCACTGCTTCTCACAAGTGCGGTATGCTCTCTCGCGCCGAAGCTTTCGTTGCCCATTCCCATACAGTTTATAAGCTCGTCGTTAAAGATGCGGTGCACGCTTTCTTCCATCACGCGGTGCGCGTTTTTAAACGCACGCGTCACGGGGCAGCTGCCGCGCATAAACACACCTATTTCCCCCTGTGTGTCGATTTTAAGGAAATCAACGCCGCACTCTCTCAAATACCTGTGCCAGTCGAGAAAGAACGACAACGCCTTACCCTCGGTACGAAAATCGGGCATTAAAATTCCCGCCTCGGTTTTCATAAGGCAGTCGCGGTATTTTTCGGCAAGGGGGCTGCCTTCGTCCACGCCCCACCAGTATGCCATCATCGAATGCCATATCCCCACGTGCGTTATACCGTACTTCGCCTTTATGCGCTTTATAAAGGCGGCAAGCCCGTTCGGGAATTTTTTGGGGTCGGCTTCAAATGCGCACAGCTTCCACCCATTTGCCTGCGTCCAGCCGTCGTCAATTATTATGCGGCTTATTTTAACGCCCTTTTCTTTAAATTCGCGAAGCTTTTTTTCTATCTTTTCCGCCGACACGTCGTGGTAAAACGCGTTCCACGTGCACCAGCCGAGTCCTTGTGCAAATTGCGGCAGGTGCTTTTCCTCCTTTTTCGGCGTAAGAAAGCCGTGTGCCTTTCTCATAAGCGCGGCGCGCTTTTTAAGGCTTTTTTGCGGTGTACATCCGCACGCTATCGCAAGAAAGTCCCCCTCTGCGGCGGTTAAGCCCATACACTCACTGTCCAAGCAAAGCTCCGTTTTGCCGCCTCTTTCTCTCAGGCGGGCGCGGTGGTTTTCACCGCACAGTGCCGTAAGGCACAAATGCTCGCTTCCGCGGTTTATGAGTAAATCTTGCGTTTTTTCGGGCACGGCGGCAAAGCTTGTGTGGCTCCACCACACGGTTTTCATATACCGCGCCGCAACCCCGCCCGACACATCGGTTGAAAACCGAAGCACCAACCCCGCGGTTGCGTCGATAAACGGCAAAGCGGGCGCAAGATACGTTTTCTCGAAGCTTGCGCTTATGTTAACGATTATCCCCTCGGCATATTGCCGAAAGGTCACAACCGTGGCATAGGCTTTGTTGCCGTATGTAAATTCCGCGGCGCAGCGCTCACCCGTTTGCCGAATTTCCCCCAGCACGGCACGCTCCTTTTTTCCGTTTATTTTGGCATAAAGCTCAATGTCGCAAAGAATCGGCTTTCCGCAGTATAAAATTCGCAGTCCGTTTTCGTTTTCAAATGAATACATTTTTTCCTCCCTTGTCGTTATTGCGGAAAAGCCGTGCGACCGCCCCCGCAACCTTGCAAAAAGCGAGATTTCCTTTCTTTGCGGCGTTTCCGAAATATGCTTTCTTTTCGGAAACGCCGCCGCGGGAATCTCGCTTTCGCTTGCACACACCGAAAAGGCATTGTGTGCTTTTTACCTTTTATGCGCTCTCGCGCAATTTATTTTTTTATTTAACGTAAGAAACGGGTTTAAGCTTTCCGTCAAGAACAAATATCTTAACCACGCTGTTCTCGGGTATTGTGTAATTTGCCGAAATCGTTTCCGCCGCGTTGTACACGCTCACACCGCTCAGGCGTTTCGTAGTCTTGTCATATGCGGCAACAAACACACTTGTGTCGCTATACGTGCCCTTAAGCGTAATTGTATCAAGCTTACTCTTGTCC
>CAZIQC010000201.1:0-3146 GCA_964541335.1 uncultured Oscillospiraceae bacterium | reverse complement strand
GCTTCGCTTGCGGGCGATACAATAGAAATCATAAGCAAGCACTATGCTCACAGCTTTGCCGAAAGACGTGCCGCCGCAATGAACGTTGTAGGCGATTCGTTTGCACGGTTCGGCAATAATCAAAACTATTTAATTTAACTTCTCAAAAGACGATTTTTTTAATTCACAAAAGATAAATTTTGTAGACAAATTTGTGGTCAAAAAGTTTTGACTACATACGAAAAATTAGTCTACATTACAAGAATTTGCAAAAAGAAAAATCGCCGCAAACCTTGATAATACAAGGCTTTACGGCAATTTGTAAAAGTTTGCAAAATTTCAAAATCTACTCCCACTCGATTGTTGCAGGAGGCTTTGAGGTGATGTCGTACACAATACGGTTAATATGATTTACCTCATTTACAATACGGTTGCCGCATCTCTCAAGCACATCATACGGGATGCGCGCCCAGTCTGCCGTCATAAAGTCCGTGGTTGTAACCGCTCTGAGTGCAAGTGTATAGTCATACGTTCTGAAATCGCCCATAACGCCCACACTTTTCATATCGGTGATTACGGCAAAATATTGATTTATGCTGCGGTTAAGTCCCGCCGCGGCTATTTCCTCGCGGAAGATGGCATCGGCGTCGCGCAAAATTTCCAGTTTTTCTTTTGTAATCGCTCCGATAACGCGCACCGCCAGCCCCGGACCGGGGAACGGCTGACGCCACACAAGCTCGTCGGGAATTCCGAGCTCTGTGCCGAGCTTGCGAACCTCGTCCTTAAACAGCATACGAAGCGGCTCGATTATTTCTTTAAAGCTTATCACGTCGGGAAGGGCGCCGACGTTGTGGTGACTTTTTATTGTTGCGCTCTTTCCGTCGCCGCTTTCAACAACATCGGGATAAATGGTTCCCTGCACGAGATAGTCAACCTCGCCGATTTTTTTTGCTTCTTCCTCAAAAACGCGAATGAACTCCTCGCCTATTATTTTGCGCTTTTTTTCCGGCTCGGTCACATTTGCAAGCTTTGCCAAAAAGCGTTCCTCGCAATTTACACGGATAAGGTTTATATCGAACATTTCCGTAAAAATTTTCTCTACTTGGTCGCCTTCGTCCTTTCTCAGCAAGCCGTGGTCAACAAATATGCAGGTAAGATTTTTCCCCACGGCGCGGCTGAGCAAAATTGCCGCCACGGAGCTGTCCACTCCGCCCGAAAGCGCGCACAGCACCTTTTTTCCGGCACATTTTTCCTTTGCGAACTCAATATACTCTTTTGCGTAATTGCCCATTTGCCAATCTTTTTTCGCGCCGCATATATCCAGGAAATTTCCGAGCATTTTTTCGCCGAAGAGGGTATGATTTACCTCGGGGTGAAACTGCACACCGTAAAGCTTTTTTTCTTCATTTGCGTAAGCTGCCACGGGGCACGCGGCGGTGGTTGCCGTTACACAAAAGCCCTCGGGCACGGTGGAAACATAGTCGGTATGACTCATCCAGCAAATGCCGTTTTCTTCTATATCTTTAAAAAGCGGGCTTGACTGCATTTTAATTTCCGTTTTCCCGTATTCTCGTGTAGCGGCGCTTTTAACGTTGCCGCCGAGCATACGGCTCATAAGTTGTGCACCGTAACAAATTCCCAAAATCGGTATCCCGAGATTAAAAAGCTCCGCGTCGCATTTCGGCGCATTTTCCGTGTAAACGCTGTTGGGACCGCCGGTAAAAATAATACCGATGGGTTTTTTTGCTTTTATTTCTTCCGCCGTCCTTGCATATGACATTACCTCGCAATATACGTTATGCTCTCGCACGCGGCGCGCGATAAGCTGATTGTACTGACCGCCGAAATCGATGACAATTATCGTTTGTTTTTCCATATGTTAATAATCAGTCCCTTCAAGTTCGATGTCGATTTCTCTTTACAATATAATACCAAACGGCAGAGGTTTTTTCAAGCTGTTTTTTTACTTGTCGATAAAAAAAGGGGAATTTCTTTTATTACCGAGCTGCGGTATCTACAGAGCCGTTTTTTGCGCAGGGTGCACCGCTTAGCATTTTCCTTTAAATGTAAGATTTTTTTGTAAACCTGTTTTTCTGCAAAAAAACGACTTTTTGTTTTTTCACAGTTTGCGGCTTTTTTACGGAGTTTTCCTGTTAAAACTGTGGAAAACATCTGTTAAAAACCTAAATCAAGCCTGTTTTGTTGTGGAAAACTTTTTCATTTTTAACTTTTTCGTAACATTATTATGTGCACCCGAGTTTACATAATAATTATTTTTTATTTGTTATATCTACCGAACATTTGGTCGCAAAAAAACCGCTTACCGAAAATTACTCTCATCATTTCTTGATAAAAACGAAAGCCCGAATAAATCGCGCTTCCGTTTTGCTTGTTGCATTCGGAGGCATCCGCTTCACAAAATTAAAACCGATACCCTCAATTACATAAGCGGTGCGAAAATACGCAAAAACGCATTGAGAATTTTTCGCGGTGCGGGCAAGCTGTCGCATTCCTCCGCGGTTATGCGGCGGCACTTTAAAACGGTGCGGTTAAAGTCGTTTTCGAGCGATGTCACCACGGACGAATTCATAAACCACGCACCGCACTCAAAATGAAGATACAGACTGCGATAATCCAGGTTTATACTGCCCACGGTGGCAATCTCGCCGTCACAGCAAAAGGTTTTTCCGTGGATAAAGCCCGGCGTATACTCGTAAATTTTTACGCCGCTTTTTATAAGCTCCTTATAATAGCTGTATGCCACGGCACGCGCATACCAATGGTCGATATTGCGCGGGCAAATGATTTTAACGTCGACACCGCTTGTTGCGGCATTTGCGAGAGCAAACGTCATTTCGTGGTCCAAAATGAGATACGGCGTGGTTATGTGAATATACTTTTCCGCACGGCTTATCATATCCATATAGATAAATTCACCCGTTTGGTATTTGTCCTGCGGAATATCGGCATACGGCATAACGAAGCCGTCCGCCGCAAAAGTTTTTTCGGGGAAGCTCGGCTTAAGGGTCTTAATGTCCGTGTGCTGTCCGGTGGTTATCCCCCACATTTGCAAAAACATTATCGCAAAGCTGAATGCCGCCTCGCCCTTTATCATAACGCCCATATCTTTCCAATGTCCGTCATTGTAGCCGATGTTTACATATTCG
>CAZIQC010000200.1:0-3162 GCA_964541335.1 uncultured Oscillospiraceae bacterium | reverse complement strand
TTGTAAAATGAAGTCCCGCCGTAGGCGCGGCGGCACTTCCGTTATGCTTGGAGTAAACCGTTTGGTAACGCTCCCTGTCGGAGAGCTGTTCCTTTATATAATGCGGTAACGGCATTTCTCCCAGCTCGTCGAGAATGTTTTCGAACAATCCGTCGTAAAAAAAGCGCACGCGGCGGTTGCCGCCGTCAAGAATTTGCAGTACCTGTGCCCTGAGCCTGCCGCCTCCGAACTCAAATTCCGCACCGACCTTTGCACGCTTTCCGGGCTTCAGTGCAACCTCCCATTCATCTGTCGAATATCGGTGCAGCAGCAAAAATTCTATCGCACCGCCGCTTACCGCCTTTTGTCCGTAAAGACGGGCGGGGATAACGCGCGTGTCGTTTAACACAAGGCAGTCGCCCTTGTGTAAAAGGTTTTTTATGTTTTTAAAGCAACTGTCCTCATAATTGCCGGTTTGCTTGTTTAAAACGAGTAAACGCGAAGCGGACCTGTCGGTAAGAGGTGTTTGAGCAATAAGCTCTTCGGGTAAATCGTAGTAAAATTCGTCGGTATTCATTTTTATCTCCTTAATCAAGCGTAATATCCGTAAAATAGTGATGTAAAATTTGGTCGTAGGTAAAGCCGCTTTCCGCCATTGCCCGCGCACCCCATTGACTCATTCCCACACCGTGTCCGTAACCGTTTCCGTTTACGGTGTAGCTTTCGGCATTTTCGGAAGAAAGGGCAAGCTCATCAATTCCGTTCGCGGTAATAACCTTGAGTGCCGCGGGGCTTCCGACGCCGCCCTCTCCGATAACGGAAAGCGGGGAGAACGCCGCCCCCGCGGTTGTGACAACCGACTGTGCGACATTCGGCGTAATTGTAAACTTCTGACTGTAAAGTCCGAGCAGAGTTCGGCACTTTTCGAGCTTGGCGGTGTAGCTTTTTTCGCTTCCGCCGAAGGTAAGCTCCGTAACACGTCCCGTTGCCGATACCTTGTTTACGGTAACGGATTTCAGCACGCCGAGGTCAATTCCGGCATTTTTAAGCTTGGCGGATATTTCCTCACGCGATAATTGTATGCTCCAGGTGTATTTGGAGGCTTGGTTGGGATTTTCGTAAGGATCGTCAACGCCTTTTAAATATCCGACGGCATTTCCCCAAACGTTTTCGGCGTTTTCGGTAGAGCCGCCGCTTGTGGCGAAGAAATACAGCGCAACCGGAGCTTGATTGTATTTGGCGACAATGCCCTTCGTTTCGCTTACGGCACGCCGCGTGTTTTCATGCTCCGAGTCATATCCGCCGTACACCTGACAGTGCGTGGTGGCGCACACGTCAAAATCGTAGCCCTTGTGTGCGTTGCCGCGGCACAAAACGTAATTTCTGGCGCATACCGCCTGCGCTTTAAGAGCTTCGATAGGCCAAGAATAGCTCATTTCCTTGCCCAAAACGCTCGTAACGTACTCGTCCGTTCCGAGAATATTTATCACGCACAGCCTTTCGGGCTGTGTAAGCTCGGCCAATATGTAGCCGCGATACGGCTTGGAATCGCAATAAATAAGCCCGCCGTCCTTAACCTGCAGAGAAATTTTTTCGGTGCTTTCGGCGCTGAATTTCCCCTCTGCGGCAAAGCCGGTAGAGCCTGCCCGTACCGAAAATTGTTCGTTCGGTGCGGCGGTGTACAAAAGTGCGCCGCTTTGCGCATTGTAAACATAAATTTCCGATTGTGCACTGACGGAAAACTCGGAAACCGTGTCGCCGTACTTCAGACCGACGCGCACCTCGCTGCGATAATCCGTTGCAAATGTACTGTTTGAAAAAAGCAGTAATATAATAAAAGTAAGCAGTGCGGTATGTGTTCTCGGTTTCATAAAAGACCAACCCTTTCCTTGCCGATTTCGACGTTTTCGGCAAATTTCCTTTATTTTTTTTTCGCTTTTGTTGAAAAAATTTGACACGCACTTTTACAAGTGGTATAATCATATCGATCGGATGGGAGTGTTTTGCCCTTTTGCGGCGGACATATCCGTTTCCGTTCAACAGAAAGGATTGATTTTTTAATGAAAAAGCTCAGTATAGCCGTTGTCGGTGCTACGGGAATGGTGGGAAGAACGTTTTTAAAGGTTCTTGAGGAGGAAAAGCTTCCGGTTGAGAATTATTACCTCTTCGCGTCAAAGCGCAGTGCGGGAACAAAACTTGAATTTATGGGTAAGGAATATATCGTGGAGGAGCTTAACGAAAGCTCTTTTGACAGAGGGATAGACATTGCGCTTTTCAGTGCCGGCGGTTCTACAAGTGAAAAATTTGCACCTATTGCCGCGGCAAAGGGCTGTGTGGTAATAGATAATTCAAGCGCGTGGCGTATGGACGAAAACGTGCCGCTTGTCGTGCCCGAGGTAAATCCGCTGGATATAAAGAAAAACAACGGAATAATAGCAAATCCGAACTGTTCGACAATACAGGCAATGGTTGCCCTAAAGCCGCTTGACGACAAGTACAGGATAAAGAGAATAGTTTATTCCACGTATCAGGCGGTGTCAGGTGCGGGACTTGGCGGGTGGAACGACCTTGAAAACGGCTTAAAGGGCGAAAAGCCTCAAAAATTCCCTCACCCGATAGCCAACAACTGCTTGCCGCATATAGATGTATTTCTTCCCAACGGATACACAAAGGAAGAAATGAAAATGGTAAACGAAACGCACAAAATCCTCGGACGAGACGACATTCGCATTACGGCAACAACCGTGCGTGTGCCGGTATTTAACAGTCACAGCGAAGCGATAAACGTGGAGTTTGAAAAGCCGTTCGAGCTTGCCGAGCTTGTGCAAGCGTTAAAGGAAGCACCGGGAATAACCGTGCAGGACGACCCCGAAAACAACGTGTATCCGATGGCAATAAACGCAACGGGAACAAATGATACATACGTCGGCAGAATACGCCGCGACGAAAGTGTGGAAAGCGGTGTAAACCTGTGGGTTGTTGCGGACAACATTCGTAAGGGTGCGGCGGCAAATGCCGTGCAAATAGCGAAAAAGCTTATTGAATATATGAATGAATAATTATTTATCGGAGGGTGAATAATGAGAACAAAATCAGTTTTTGAAGGCTCGGGCTGTGCGCTTGTAACCCCTTTCGGGGAGGATTCGCATACCGATTACGAAGCACTGGGAAGACTTGTGGATT
>CAZIQC010000199.1:0-3167 GCA_964541335.1 uncultured Oscillospiraceae bacterium | reverse complement strand
ATCGCACAAGTTTCTTTGCAGCGTGAGATATAGCAACATTGTAATGCTTACCCTCAGAACGCTTTTTAGCGAGATATGTAAATAATAATTCTCCATTATGTAAAGATTTTGCTGAAGCTTTTGATTATGCCATCAATTCAGACAGTGAGGATGCTGCACAAAACTTTTTACTATTACAGATGTATTATTTCAAGCCTGTTTATGGCACTATGCAGAGGGACGGCGAAGAAACCCCTAGGATATTTACAGATGAGTGCGAATGGAGATATATACCTGATCTATGTGGGCTGAAATACGAGATTTTCGTAACAAAGAATACAACAGCTTTGATAAAATGGTTGCGCTTATGCACAGCTCGGCAATATTTCGTTTTGAGGCAGACCCCATTCGATTTCCGAACGGCTTGGCGGGGTGTATAAAAAAATAAAAGAGTACTGCATAAAGGTAGGCATATGGTATCCCACAACGAGGTATTGGCGCGGCTACGATAAAGACGGCGAAGCTTATAAATATTTAAAAGAATATCTTATCGAAGCCCCCGGGCACATAATCGTTCCGGATTGGCACAAGGATAAGTCGTATATGTATTATTCCGCAATTTACGGATTTTTGCGCAAAAGCGGGGCGGATTTTGTAAAATCGGACAATCAATCGATGGCGCGGCGTTACTACGGGGGCAAGCTCCGATAGGGAAAACCGCCGCCGAATTTCACGGCGGTATGGAAGCTGCGGCGGGAGAACATTTTGATAATACAATGATAAACTGTATGGGAATGGCGAGCGAGGATATGTGGTGGACAGACGACGGACAAGCCCTAAAAAACAGCCTGATGAGGGCAATCAGCGGCGGTCCCGTATATGTGAGCGACAAAACGGGCAGAAGCCGAAAGGAGCTGTTAAGCCCGCTCGTGCTTGATAACGGAGAAATCCTCCGTTGCGATAAACCGTGTGTTCCGACGGCGGATTGTATAACAAAAGACCCGCGAAACGGCAAAACGGCTTTAAAACTTCAAAACACCGTCGGGGAATACGGCATAATGGCGGTAATAAATTTGCACGCAAACAACGCTTCGGTCAACGCCGTAATAACAGACGGTGATATTGACGGCTTCTATGCCGAAGAATATGCCGTCTACGAGCATTTCTCAAAGCAAATACAAATAATGAAGCGCGGCGAAAAATTCACAATCGAGCTTAAAAACAACGATGAATACAGGCTGTACGTATTTGCCCCCTTGCACAACGGCTTTGCGGCAATCGGCAGATATGATAAATTTATTTCACTCGCGACGATTGAATATGTTTGCGACGAAAAAATAAAGCTGAAAGAATACGGTTTGTATGCGTATGTAAAGAACGGTCGGCTTTTCTTGTGTGAAAATTAACGACAGAGTCAAACATTAAAATAATAAAATTGCGGTTATATTGTCAAAATTAAAAAAATCGGTATAACTGAAAGCAGGATGAACCTCGCCTCTGCAGGCGCTGGAGTTCATCCTGCTTTTTTAGTGGTAATACAATTCGCTGCCGAAAAACCTTACGCAGACTGCGCTCGCGAAGTCAAGAAAATAAACGGCGCAATTCAGTCTCCGTATAAGTAAATACTGATTTAATGTCCTTTCCCCAAAAAAATCCTCCCGTCACGCGGAACGCGCGCCACCCTCCTTTAGGCAAGGAGGGCTTTTTTATGCGCCTTTCGGCTCCATTGCCTAAAGGGAGGCCTAAAAGCGACTGAGGGATTGTTGAAAATCGATTTAATCAGTATTTACATAAGCAAAATAATGATTGATTGTGCCGACCGAACTGTTTACAAGGGAACAAGAAGTTTTTGCGTTAAACAAATATTTCGCTGTTTAGATACTGAAAATGGTCGAAAATGTATGTTTTTAAAAAATATGTGACACCGATAAGCTTTATTGTAATTGCAGGCTTAGTGAAAATTGACACAAAAAGGCATAAAATTGACACAAAGGTTGATTTTAATGCACAAAAAAAATGCTACAATAGATATATCAATAAAATGAAAAGGGGTTTTACTATGCGTAAAATTAAAGTTACCGTTATCGGATGCGGAACAATTGCGAACAATTCGCACATACCGTCCTATTTGGCAAACGAAAAAGCGGAGATAAAGTATTTTTGTGACATAATCCCCGAACGGGCGCAAGCCGCCGTGGAAAAGTACGGCTGCGGCACCGCGATAGAAGATTACAGGGTTGCCATAAACGATCCCGAGATTGAGGCAATATCGGTTTGCACGCCGAACGATTGCCACAGCACAATCACAATCGACGCGCTCGAAAAGGGGAAAAACGTGCTTTGCGAAAAGCCCGCGGCGCGTATCTACAGCGAGGCACTCTTAATGCAAGAGGCGCAAAAAAAATATAACAAGGTCTTGAACATCGGCGTGGTAAACCGTTTCAACAACGCCGTAAACAAAATAAAGGATATAATACAAAGCGGCGAGCTTGGCGAGATTTACCACGTGTATGCAAGCTTTCGCTCGCACCGTTCAATCCCGGGGCTGGGCGGCGCGTTTACCACAAAGGCAATTGCGGGCGGCGGTGTGCTTATTGACTGGGGCGTGCATTTCTTGGATATTGTGATGTATTGCTGCGGCGACCCCAAGCCCAAGAGCGTAAGCTCGGAGATGTTCTCCAAGCTGGGCAAGGATATAGATAATTATACATATGTAAATATGTGGGCCGGTCCGCACAAGTCGGGCGGCACATATGATGTTGAAGAATCCGTGGTGGGCGTTGTTCGCACGGAGGGTCCCGTGGTAAGCTTCCAGGGCGCATGGGCGCAGAATATCGGCGTAAACGAAATGTATATCGATTTTATGGGCGACAAGGGCGGCATTCGCTTGCAGTACGGGAAAGACTTTGTGGAGTACGGCGCGATTAACGGTATGCTTTCGGAAACGAAGTACAGCTTCAGCACAAAAAATATGTTCCAAAACGAAATCGACGCGTTTTTAAACTGCATAGACAGCGGCGAAAAGCTTCCGTCGAATATAGATACGGTAATCGTAACGGCAAAGCTTTTGGACGCAATTTATCGTTCGTGTGAGGAGCATAAGGAAATAACTCTTTAAAGCAAAGGAGAGTATATAATGAAAAAAATCGGATTTATCGACCATTATTTGCACGAGTGGCACGCCGAAA
>CAZIQC010000198.1:0-3180 GCA_964541335.1 uncultured Oscillospiraceae bacterium | reverse complement strand
TAAACGCCACCCCCACGCCCGCCAAGTCCTTAAACGGGTAGCCGCAATCGTTTCTCTTGGGGTTTATAACCGCAACCGCATTCGGAAGCGACTCCTTACATTCGTGGTGGTCGGTAATTATCACGTCAACACCGAGCGCGCGCGCCGTGTCCATTTCTTCAAATGCCGTTATTCCCGTGTCAACGCTTATCATAAGGGTTGCGCCGTCGGCGGCGATTTTTTTCACCGCGTCGGAATTTATGCCGTAGCCCTCATCCTTTCTGTCGGGAATGTAGTAGTCGGCACGTATTCCGCGGCTTCTGAGATAGCTTACCGTAAGTGCCGTTGATGTTATCCCGTCAACATCATAATCGCCGTATACAACAACGTGCTCCTTGTTTTCTATTGCGCGGCGAATTCTTTCAACCGCTTTATCCATATCGCAAAAAAGCGACGGCGAATAGAAATCGTCGGAATATTTATCCAAAAACTTTTTTGCCGAAACCGCGTCGGTATATCCGCGATTTATCAGCACACGCGCAACAATCGGCGGCACATCGAACAGCTCCGCAAAGACCTGTGCCTGCGCTTCGTTTTCTTCTTTATCGAGAAATACCCATTGCTTCTGTGTCATTTCCAACGCCCTTCTTTGTATAATAATATACCTCTTTCCGTCACGAAAATACCTTTTGCCGATTAAATAAATGATATTATATCACACATACCGCGCTTTTGCAATATTTTTGCCGAAAAAGTCGTTTTTATTTTCAATCGGGCGGTGCTTTTCAGTCTATTATTCCGTACAAATAGTCCGCCTCTCGGCAAAGCCCCGCAAAGTTTTGCCTGCGCAACGCCTCATACACCACAATCGCAACCGAATTTGACAGGTTCAAACACCTTGCCTCGCTTATCATCGGTATTCTTATGCCGCGCGCGGGGTTGTCAAGCAGCAGCTTTTCGGGCAAGCCGCGGGTTTCCTTGCCGAAAAGGAAATAGTCGCCGTCGTTGTATTCCGCGTCGGTATAGCATTGCGCCGCTTTCGAGCTTAGGTAAAAATAGCGTCCGCCGCGGGTTTTGTCGAAAAAGTCGTCAAGATTTTCGTAATATTTTATATTCATAAAGTGCCAATAGTCAAGCCCCGCACGCTTCAGCCTTTTGTCGTCAATCGAAAAGCCCATCGGCTTTATTATATGAAGCCGCGTTCCCGTGGCGGCACAGGTTCGCACTATATTTCCCGTATTTTGCGGGATTTCGGGTTCTACCAAAACAACGTTTATGCTCATTGCTCCATCTCCTTATGCTTTGCCGTAAACTCGTTTCTCAAACGAAAGAATACGCCCTCCTTTACTCCGGCGGAGCAAACGTTTATTTCTCCCGTGCATATCATATCGGCAAGCACCTTTGCGGGGGTAAGCCCCGCCAGGATAATGTCCGCGCGCGAGATGTCCATTCCTTTTATTTCGCGCCGTTTTTCGGGCGGCGTGGCAAACACCTGTCTGTATATGCGCGCAAGCGCCGAATAAGGAAGCTTTATCGCCTTATCCTCTTTTAGGTCAAACTTGTCCTTTTTGTAAAGCATTGCCAATGCCCGCGCACTGCCGCCTATGCCGTAAAGGGGCAAGCCCTCACATTCGTCAATCCACGGTATAGCCCCTATGTACGACGCGGCATATCTGTATAACTGCCCCTGACTGCCTTGTGCCGTGCGCTCCGTTAAAACAACCGCCCCCAGCGGAAGCGAAATGCTCTTTTTAAGCTCGCCCCCGCGGCAAAGCGATATTTCCGTACTGCCGCCGCCCGTGTCGAAAATAACGCCGTTTTCAATGCCCACGGTTTCTTTCACGGCAAGATAACTGTAAAACGCCTCGTCCTCGCCGCTTATAACCTCAAAGCTTATGCCCGTGGCTTTCTTTATTCTGCTTACAAAAAGCTCCCTGTTTGCGGCATTGCGCACGGCGGCTGTGGCTATTGCCGCTATGGACGTGCACCTGTATTCGCGTGCAACGGCGCAAAATTCCGTCAACGCGTCAATCACGCGCCGCATAGCGTCCTCCTTAAGGTAGTTGTCGCGGCTCATACCCTCGCCCAGGCGCACCGTTGCGCGAAGCTTTTTCAGCGTTACCCATTCTCCGTTTTCTTTCAGGGCATTTACCGTCATTCGCACGGAATTTGACCCCAGGTCGATTACAGCAAAGCAGTATTTCATATGTTACCTCCGTTTCAAAGCGTTTCGTCAAGCTCTTTTGACAATGCCGTTATAAACTCTCTTGTTTCTTTAACAGCCACACACATTTTCATTGCTTTTTCAACACGTTTTACAAATTCCGCCGAAAGCTCCTCCTTTTTCATCACGGAGGCAAGCGGGCAAATGCCCCGTCCGCGCGGGTCTATTATTACTTGTAGCTTGCCGTCCTTTATGTACGGCACAAGCGGAAATATTCTGCACGCAAGCGGGCGCTTGCCCCGCTCGCAGTGTCCGTCACAGGTGAAAAGATCGGCATATTTTTCGTGTGTATATTCAAAATCAGTATCGTAAATTTTGCCCCATTCGGGTACGGGGTTGTACATTGTTTCCTCTTTCGGGAACAGATACATTCCCGTTATTTCGTCCGTAACGGCACAGCACGCCTTTTGGCAAAGTTTGCCGCAATCGGCGTTAATCGGCGTTTTGTCACCGATAACGGAATATATGCTGCTATAAAATTTTTGCGGTGAAAGCTTCATTGTTTTGTCGTCCTTTGTTTTTTGTTTTTTGCGGTGGCGTGAGTGTACTGCTCCGCCCAAGGAGCACCCCCTCTCAGTCAACCTGTCGGTTGACAGCTCTCCCACGGGGCGAGCCTTCGGGTGGTTTTTCTGCCGTCGCCGTTATACCGCACACAAGCCTCCCCTGGGGGGAGGTGGCACGCGAACGCGTGACGGAGAGGGGGAAATACCCATTCTACATTCTACATTCTGCACTCCACACTCCACACTCCACACTCTGCACTCTGCATTATGCATTCTTCATTTTCTCTTCGTACATCTTCATCAATTCCGCTACGCAGGTGCTTTCGGTGGTGGACTTCACGTCAAAGCCGTATGCACGCATAACGGCGCGGTCGTTTTCTTGATGTGCACGGCGCAGTTCGGGCGGCATTGCAACCTCGTCGTAAAGGTCGGCAAGGGAGCTTTCGGGGTATTTTGCGCGGGCGTCAAGTATAG
>CAZIQC010000197.1:0-3182 GCA_964541335.1 uncultured Oscillospiraceae bacterium | reverse complement strand
CGAAAATATAATCTACCTTATGCGCGAGGCCCTCGGAGAGTGGTGGTACGAGGGCATCAACGGGGAGGTCAAAACTGTGCCTCCGGTGGGCGACGGTATTGCCACCGTAAGCGGATTAAGTAACGCGGCATATGGGGAAATACTTGTTTTTTCGTCGGGGGTACGCGCAATGGTGCAGGAACTGCGCGATGACGAAATAGGATGTATTCTTTTCGGAAGCGATGAAGATATAAGCGAGGGCGACACCGTTAAAAGAACGGGCAGGACGGCGGGCGTCCCCGTGGGAGAAGAGCTTTTGGGGCGCGTTGTAAACGCCCTGGGCGAGCCGATAGACGGACTTGGAAAGCTCGACTGCCGCACCTTTTTCCCCATAGAAAGACCCGCCCCGAGCATAATTGACAGACAGCCCGTGTGCAAACCGATGGAAACGGGAATTTTGGCGATAGACGCAATGTTTCCCATCGGGAGAGGACAGCGCGAGCTTATAATAGGCGACAGGCAAACGGGCAAAACCGCCATTGCCACGGACACAATACTTAATCAAAAGGGAAAAGACGTAATTTGCATATATGTTGCAATCGGGCAAAAGGCAAGCTCGGTTGCACAGCTTGTGCAAAATTTAAAAACAAAAGGTGCGATGGACTACACCGTGGTGGTGAACGCTTCCGCAAGCGAAACCGCACCGATGCAATATATAGCGCCGTACAGCGGCTGTGCAATAGGCGAATATTTTATGCAAAAGGGAAAGGATGTTTTGATAGTTTACGACGACTTGTCAAAGCACGCCATTGCGTACCGTTCGCTGAGTCTTCTTTTGGAGCGCGCACCCGGTCGTGAGGCATATCCCGGGGATGTGTTTTATCTTCATTCCAGACTTTTGGAGCGAAGCGCGCACTTAAGCGATGAAAAGGGCGGCGGCAGTATGACGGCTCTTCCGATAGTGGAAACGCAGTCGGGCGATGTGTCGGCGTATATCCCCACCAATATTATATCCATTACGGACGGACAGATTTTCTTGGAGAGCGATTTGTTCTTTGCCGGGCAAAGACCGGCTGTAAACGTGGGCTTGTCCGTGTCACGCGTGGGCGGAGATGCGCAAACAAAAGCAATGAAAAAAGCCGCCGGTGCAATACGCCTTGATTTGGCACAATATCGCGAAATGGAGGTATTTACTCAGTTTGCGGGCGATTTGGACGAGGCAACCGCCGCCGCGCTTGTATACGGACAGGGACTTATGCGCGTGTTGCGGCAAAGACAGTATTCGCCGTATACATTAAGCGAGCAGGTTGTAATCTTGGTAACGGTGCTGGGCAAGCTTTTCCAAAAAGTGCCGATAAACGATATTTCGACGGCGGTTGCGGGTCTTTTGGCAAATTTTAAAGAAAAGCACAACGATTTGCTTACGCAAATTCAAGCGAGCGGAGAGCTTGATAACGAGCTGAAAGAAAAAATCACGGCGGCGGCAAGTGAATATTTGCGGGGACGGTGATATTGTGCCGAGCACAAAAGAAATTAAGAACAGAATAAAAAGCGTTAAGGACACGCAAAAAATCACAAATGCAATGTATCTTATCGCTTCGACAAAGCTCAGGCGCGCCAAAAGCGAGCTGGACAACACAAGACCCTATTTCGATGCCGTGAAAAAAGAGATAAAGCGCGTGTTTCGAATTTCGGAAGAAATCGAAAGCAGATATTTTTACCCGATAACGGGTGAACACGAATTGCCCGGCTCTTACGGATATTTGGTGATAACCGCGGATAAGGGGCTTGCCGGAGCATATAACCAAAACGTTATAAAGGAAGCGGTGCGCCTTATGGGGCAACATTCCGACCCGAAGCTTTTTGTGGTTGGAGAGTTCGGGCGGCATTATTTTAGCGCGCACGGAATACCCATAGAGCAAAGCTTTTTGTACACGGCGCAAAATCCGACAATTCACCGCGCGAGGGAAATTTCGGAAACATTGCTTGACGGGTTTAATACGGGAAAGCTTTCGAAAATATTTGTAATATACACCGATATGAACGGCGTAGCCGGTTCGCAAGCGTGCACAACTCGCCTGCTTCCCTTTCACCGTGCGCAGTTTATAACGGACGATATACACGAGGAGGAAATAAAAACCCCGTTCGAATTTCGACCGTCGGTCGAAAAGGTGCTTGACAACATTGTTCCGAGCTATGTTACGGGGTTTATTTACAGTGCACTGGCAGACAGCTTTTGCAGTGAACAAAACGCACGTATGAACGCGATGGACTCGGCAAACAGAAATGCGGAGGAGCTGCTTCAAAAGCTGTCGGTGCAGTACAACCATATACGGCAAAGTGCGATAACGCAAGAAATAACCGAGGTTTCCTCGGGAGCAAAAAGTATGTTAAAAAAGAGAAACAGCAAACGGGCGGTGAATAATAAATGACAGGAAAAATAGTGCGGGTATCCGGCTCGGTTACGGAGGTTGAATTCGAAAACGGCACACTGCCGAAAATAAAAGAAGCGCTTACCGTCAACGTCGGCGGGCAAACGCTTACGATGGAGGTTGCCCTGCATTGCGGAAAAAGGCGCGTAAGGTGCATAATGCTTTCGGGAAGTGAGGGACTTTGCCGCGGAACAGAGGTTACCGCCACGGGAAAAAGCATTACCGTGCCCGTGGGTGAGGTAACGCTTGGCAGAATGTTTAACGTTTTGGGCGAGCCTATCGACGGGAAAGCTCCGTTAAACGACGGGGTTGAAAGGCAAAGTATTCACCGCGGTGCGCCGAGCTTTGAGGAGCAAAGTCCCGCCGTGGAAATACTGGAAACGGGAATAAAGGTTATAGACCTGCTCGAACCATATCCGAAGGGCGGAAAAATAGGCCTGTTCGGCGGAGCGGGCGTGGGAAAAACGGTGCTTATACAAGAGCTTATTCATAACGTGGCGACCGAACACGGGGGCTATTCCGTATTTACGGGCGTGGGTGAACGCTCGCGCGAGGGAAACGACCTGTGGCGCGAAATGAACGAAAGCGGTGTAACGGACAAAACCGCACTTGTTTTCGGACAAATGAACGAAGCCCCCGGCGTGCGAATGAGAGCGGCGCTTGCGGGGCTTACAATGGCGGAATATTTCCGCGATAAAGAAAAAAAGGACGTGCTTTTGTTTATAGATAATATTTTTCGCTTTGTTCAAGCGGGAAGCGAGGTTTCCACGC
>CAZIQC010000196.1:0-3248 GCA_964541335.1 uncultured Oscillospiraceae bacterium | reverse complement strand
ATTGCGTCCAGTATATCCTGTGCCCACGGCACGAGAAGCCACACTATGGTGCACTTTTCCTCGGACACGGTGTTTAAAATCCACTCGGGCTTTACGCCCTTGAGCAAAACCGCCTTTCCGCCCACAAGAAACGATCCGAACCAGTGCATTTTCGCGCCCGTATGATAAAGCGGCGGTATGCACAAAAATACGTCATTCTTTGTTTGGCGATGATGTGCCTGCTCCGTAAGCGCGGCGTGCATAAGGCTTTTGTGTGCGTGCACAATCGCTTTCGGGAAGCCCGTTGTTCCCGAAGAAAAATATATTGCCGCCTCATCGTCGTCGCACAGGGGTATGCTCGGAGCTTTTGTCGAGCAGTATGTAACCAGGCGATCATAGCTCTCGGCAAAGGTCGGACAATCCCCCCCTACGTAAAGCCACGCCTTAACACGCGGCACTCTGCCGTAAACCTCCTCCACACGCCCGGTAAATTCCGGACCGAAAATCAGCGCGTCCGCGTCGGCAAGCTTAAGGCAATAGTCTATTTCGTCCGCGGTATACCTATAGTTAAGCGGCACGGCAAGCGCACCCGTTTTTAAAATTCCGAAATAGATGGGCAACCATTCTATGCAGTTCATCAAAAGTATTGCAACCTTGTCGCCTTTTTTTATTCCCCGCGTCAGCAAAAGATTTGCAAAACGGTTCGCCTTTTTGTTAAAATCGCTCCAAGTGATTTCCGTTCTGTATGCCTCCTTGGGACTTGCCTCTATCAATGAATATTCGCGCCAGGTCATCCGCGTTTGGTGCTCAAGCTTAGGATTTATTTCCACAAGCGCGGTATCATTCGGGTAAAAATCGGCATTCTTTTTTAAAATATCCGTAATGGGCATTTTCTTCAGATCCTTTTAAACAAAATTTCTTTCTTATTCTCGGGAAGCGGCTTTTCAAAGCGAGATACCGCAAACGTAAACAGCACCGACATAAGCATCGCAAATACTCCCATTTCGGGGGTAAGCGCAATCGCCGCCGAAAAGCCGCGCGTAAGCGTGATAACAACCGTCGGCACAAATACCGCCAGCACGCCCGCCGTTAAGCCGACAAGTGCCGAAACACGGTACGCTCTTTTCGAAAAAATGCCCACAACGTACGGTCCGATAAATGCTCCCGACACCACACCCCACGAAAACGACATAATGTTTACTATAATGGATATGTTAAGCGTTGCGAATATGTAAGACAGCGCAACAAACACAAGGCACAGCACGCGCGTAAGATACATTTGCGTTGCGGCACGCATATTGCGCTTAAGCTCGGGGACAAGATCCACCGACACAGCCGAGGCGGAACTCAGCACCACAGCCGCCAGGGTTGACATCGAAGCCGAAAGCAGCAAAATCATAACCACCGCCAGAATAACCATCGTAAATTTATTTGCTCCGAGAGCCGTAACCAGCATTTGCGGAATCACAAAATCCTTCCCCCCCTCCGGCAATGTGTTTTTAAGCACAAGCCTTGAAAGAGAACCGGTAAAATACGCACCGCAGCCGATTATAAGGCAAAAAAGCGTCGAAATCCAGGTCGCGTGCTTTATAGCGTTGTCGTCCTTTATTGCGTAATACTTTGTCACCATTTGCGGCAAGCCCCACGTGCCGAAGCTCGTCAGAAGAATATTCGTGCACAAAAATTTAAACGACGAGCCGCCGAAAATATTTGTAAGCTGTGCGCCGTCAATACCGTCCCCGTTATCGCCGAGTGCGCGCAGTGCGGCAAATACGCTTCCCGTTGTGTCGGAATGAACAAAGTGCACAACGGACAGTATCATCAAAATTATTCCGCCGATCATAATAATTCCCTGTATAAAATCCGTGTAAACGGTTGCCAAATAACCGCCCAGCACAAGATAAATTCCGGTAAGCACCGCAATTATAAGCATACACCAATTAACCGAAAGCCCGGGAAATATTACGTTAAATACCGCACCCAGTCCCTTGTATACCGCCGCGGAATACGGAACAAGAAAAACAAAAATTATCAATGCCGCCAAAATCTTCATCAGCTTTGAATCATAGCGCGCCTCGAAAAACTCGGGCATTGTTTTGGATTTTAAATTGTGCGTCATTCGCCTTGTGGGCTTTGCCAAAACAAGCCACGCCAAAAGGCAGCCCAAAACCGCGTTGCCCACGCCTATCCACATAGAGCCTATGCCTATGTCCCAGCCGTGCTTGCCCGCATATCCGACAAATATCACCGCAGAAAAGTACGACGTTCCGTAGGCAAAAGCCGTAACAACGGGACCCACGTTTCTTCCGCCGAGCAAAAAACCGTCAATCGTTTTCGACTTGGTGTAGCTGATACATCCTATCGCTATCATCATAAGAGCGAAAACAACAAGCGCCGCCGCCGTAATGAATTGAATTTGCGAAATCATAAACCCAACACTCCTTTTATACAAAGGACGTATAAAAAAGCCCTCTGTATTGTAATATACAGAGGACGAATTGCTTAATCCGTGGTACCACCTCATATTCGCCGCTTTCTCACGAAAAACGACCTTGTCAGGTACAGCATTGCTTATACCTTAGCGCGTTAACGGGCGCACCCGTTGCAGCCTACCGGCAAAAAGCTTTCGGTGCACAGCTCGCGAAATGTATTCGGTCATATGCTCCGAAATTGTCTTGCAGCAACCGACAACTCTCTGATTCTTCGCATATGCTTACTTGTTTTCGTTCATCGCCTTTATTTATTCAATTGAAGAAATTATAACATTCGTTGTCTTTTTTGTCAACAAAAATCGATAAATTATATGAAATTTCGGCATAAAAGCGTAAAAAAAGCTGTGCTGAAGCACCGTTAACGTTCAACTTCTCTTTTTTTCTTGCTTTTAAGTCGAGGCAAAGCCCCCGCCGCCGTATCGGCGGCGGGGGCTTTGCTGTGTTAAACCTATCCTATTATTTTCTTTATGTCGGTTTTCACATTTGCAATAAGCTCGTCAACCTTTTTTTCGTCGGGTGCACACATAAGGCAATAAAGCTTTATCTTAGGCTCTGTTCCCGACGGACGCACGATGAAATTGTTGCCGTCCGCCAATTCGAAATAAAGCACGTTTGATTTCGGCAGCAAAATCCTTTCAACAGTTCCGTCCGAAAGCTTTTTCTTCTCCGAGGAAAGATAGTCGCGTATTGCCAAAACCTTTTTGCCAGCAATTTCAAACGGCGGGTTAAGGCGGGTGCGCTCCATTATCTCTCCTATTTTCTTAAGGCCGTCCATTC
>CAZIQC010000195.1:0-3255 GCA_964541335.1 uncultured Oscillospiraceae bacterium | reverse complement strand
ACAGCAACTATTTTTCCACGTTATTTAAAAATTTTCACAATATATCCCCGCGAAAATACCGATTGCTTCAGCAAAGTGATTAAATTGTTAAACAACGGTCACATTGTTGCAAGCCTGTAAAAATTCCTTGTTTCCTTGTAAACAGCTCGTTCGGCACAATCTATCATCCTTTTGCCTGTACGGGAATCGAATTGCGCCGTTTATTTTTTAACTTCGCGGACGCAGTCTGCGTAAGGTGTTTCGGCAGCAGATTGTATCATCACCGAAAAAAGCAGGATGTCTGCCGCCTATAAAGGAGGGAGACATCCTGTTTTTTTCTATATCGAATTTTTTAATTTTGACAATACAAACGCAATTTTATTATTTTAATTTCTTACTCTGTCATTGATTTTCTTTATCACTTCCGGCGGAAATTTAGGCTTACGCTCGTATGTATACAATCCGTTTTGCTCCTGCTCCACATCATAAAGCTGCGTGTAACAAAAACCGATTATATATTCGTTATCGATTAACGAATGTGTGAGCTTTTCGTATCTTTCCAAAAACTCTTCTTCGGTTTTCGGTGCGTTGCCGTATCCCCAGGAATTCTTGTCGGCACTCCATTTTATACCGCCGTATTCGCTCACGAACACGGGTTCTCCTTTATAGCACTGCGCCCCCGGGTTTTTTCTGTAAACCTGGTCTTCCACAATTCCGTCTTTGATTTTTGCGTAAAAGCTTTCAAACAATGTCGGATCTTGTTCATAGTCGTGCACGTCGAAAATGTCCGTTTCGGCGTGATAGTTGCCGCTCGTATCTATGCAAGGTCTTGTTATATCCATTTCCTTGGTAAATCGGTACACCGTTGACAAAAAGCGATTGTGATGTGCTTTTTCCACATAGTCCCAGGTTTCGTTCATCGGACACCAGCACACAATCGACGGGTGGTTAAAGTCGCGGTTTAGGGCTTCCGTCCATTCAGGGATAAAAATCGAAAGTGCTGCCTCGTCCGCACAATCAAGACCGATACTCGGATATTCGCCCCATACAATATATCCCAGTCGGTCGCAATGATACAAAAATCGAGGTTCAAATACTTTTTGATGAAGTCGTGCGCCGTTAAACCCCAGTTCCAGGGCAATTTCAATATCGTTTACAAGCGCCGCCTCCGTAGGCGCGGTATATATGCCGTCGGAATAATAACCCTGATCCAAAACAAGCTTTTGAAACACTGCCTTTCCGTTAATTTTGAAAGCTTGCTTTTCAACGCCGACACTGCGCAAACCAAAGTAACTGTACACCGTATCTTCTCCCATAGACAGGCAAAGGTCGTATAATCTTCCGTGTCCGACTTCCCAAAGATGTATTTTCGAAAGCTTAATCGTCATCGTGAAAACACCTGTGCTGAAACATTTGCCTTCACCGACAAAATCTTCGCCGTATGTTACCTTTGCCGTCACTGCCCCGCTCCCGGCGGTTTTACCCACAACGGTTATGCTGCCGCCGACCTCATCCGTATAATATTTTGCCGACAGTATATAGTTATTCGGCACAAATTCCAGCCAAACTGTTTGCCATATTCCCGTGGTGCGTGTATAAAGGCAACCGTAGGAATTGTACGCCTCGCTTTGCTTTCCGCGGCATTGCTTTTTACTTCTCGTATCGTCCTCGGCATAAACAAAGAGTTCGTTTTCTCCGCTGTGCAAGTTGTCCGTAATATCCGTTTCGAAAGGGGTATATCCCCCGCGGTGTGTGCAAACTTCTTTACCGTTTACGTAAACCGCACAAAAATAGTCCACCGCGCCGAAATGCAAAATCACTCTTCCCGAAAGCATTTGCTCGGTTATATTTATCTTACGTGCATAAACCACTGCCGGGATAAAATCCGTGTGCTCTATTCCCGAAAGCTTGCTTTCCGGACAAAACGGAACGGTAATCTCTCTTGAAAGCATTTCCGTATGCTCATACAGCTTTCTTTCCAACGCACTTCGACCGTTGTCAAAATCAAACTGCCATTTACCGTTTAAGCATTGCCAGCTTCTTCTCTCCCATTGCGGATTTGGATGTTCACTTCTCGGAATATTCATATATCTTCCTCTCTTTCCTTTTTTTTCGTAAGAGCTTGCGCCGGGTTATATGCCGTTGTTTTTCTTAACAATATAATTCACACAATTTTTCAGTGTTATCGCGTCTGTGATTATCCCTTTGGGCAAGAACGTGTTTGTTCGCTCTGCCGTGTTGTTTTTAAAAATTATGTTTTCGGCACAATGCGCCCATAAAAGCGGAATGTCAAAGGTTTTAAAGAGGTTGTTCTCTATTCTGATTCCGCTGTGCACGGGACCTGTCGGCTTTAAAACCTGCGGCGCAATATCTATAACCGCGCTTCCCCAACGTGCGTTTGCGTTGCAATCGATAAACGTGTTGTTTTTTATCGTTACATCACGCACACAGCCCGATTCGTACCAAAAATTTGCGTCGCCGGAAATTCGGATTGCTGCGCCCGCTTTTTCGAAAACATTGTTTTTGACAAGCACCTTGCCCCGTGTTGTGATTAACAAACCGCGCGCACGGTTTTTCCCAAAATATGAGTTTTGAACGGTTAAATTCGGACAATGAGAAACGTTTTCGACATAATGCCCTATCGGTGCTTCGATTTTTTTCTCAAATTCAATTTCCATTGTTTCGTGCGAGGTCATACGTGCGGTTTTAACGATATTGCTGCCATAGGATTGCAAATTCTCCAGGTTTAAGTATTCCACCATATCGCCCGGGGCAAACAGAAGCATTCCCATAGCCTGATAATGCTTTAATCGAAGCTGTGCGCGCGTATTATCCTTACCTTGAATTTGAACATAAATTCCGTGACAGTTGAGCGGGTCATCCATTTGTTTTTCAAAGCGACACTCGTTTACACTTATATTCCCGCTGCACTCGGTAAAATGCACTGCGTCGGCAAAGGTACTTACAAATCTGCCGTGCGTAGGCGTAACATACATTCTTTCCAGGGTAATATTTTTTGAAAGTTGCGCCAAAAGTCCCATTCCGAGTGCATTGTGCACGGTTACTCGCTCTATGCACACATTTTCGGAGGAGTTTATAAATATTGCGGGGGCAAACCTTTCTCCCAGCGAAAAGAACATATAATTTCCCTTTTTCGGGATAACATCAAAATGCTGTTGAATCTTCAAAATTCCCGGAGCAATTTCGCAGGCGCTTCTTTTGCCGAAATAATCGCGATCGTTCGTTCCGTATTCTATACATTCCAGCTCGGGATTA
>CAZIQC010000194.1:0-3255 GCA_964541335.1 uncultured Oscillospiraceae bacterium | reverse complement strand
GAATGGCGCTTCCGCAAGTCTGCCTTAAAAATGCCGACGCATATACCGCGCGCGCAATACCCTCCGCCGGATATTATCTTAAAGACGAAGACAGCGGCGCGGCACAGCTCTCAATGTTTGAAAAGGAATGATTTACCGTGATTTATTTTGACAATTCCGCCACAACGCCCCCCGCGCCCTCCGTGGTGCGCGCCTTTGCGGAGTGTGCGGTGCAAAGCTTCGGCAACCCGTCGAGCAGGCATTTTCTCGGGCTGGAGGCGGCAAAAAGGCTGAGTGCCGCACGCAAAACCGTTGCCAAGGCGCTGGGGGTGCTTCCCGAGGAGGTATACTTTACCTCGGGCGGTACGGAAAGCGACAACCTTGCAATGCTGGGCGCGGCAAACATAAAAAAGGGGCGGCGCATAGTTACCACGGCAATTGAGCACCCCGCCGTGCTGAACTGCGCAAAGCATTTGCAGAGCCGCGGCTTTGAGGTGGTTTACGTAAAGCCCGACGCGCACGGCGGCATTTCGGTGGAAGATATACTCAGCGCCGTAAATGAGGACACCTGCCTTGTAAGCATAATGCACGTAAACAACGAAACGGGCGCGGTGCTTCCCATAGACAAGCTGAAAGCGGCAATATCGCGCATTGCGCCGCGGGCGCACTTTCATACGGACGCGGTGCAGTCGTTCGGGCATATTTTGTTTAAGCCGTCTGCCTGGGGGATTGACTCCGCCGCAATAAGCGCACACAAAATCCACGGGCCGAAGGGCGTGGGCGTGCTGTATTTAAGGCGGGGCGTGCACTTGGCGCAAACGGTTTTCGGCGGCGGACAGGAAAAAGGCGTGCGCAGCGGCACGGAAAACGTGGGCGCGATATACGCACTTGCCGAAGCGTGCTCGCTTATAAATCTTAAAGACGGCGAAAGGGCGCGCGCTATAAAAGAAATTTTGCGCAGCGGGCTTTTAAAAGAGGGCTGTGTGTTAAACGGGGACGACAATTCCTCCCCTTATATTCTCAATATGTCGTTTCCGGGTATTCGCTCGGAAATTATGCTCAACGCATTGTCGAACGCGGAAATTTGCGTTTCCGGCGGGTCTGCCTGTGCGGCGGGCGCACACGGCAGTCACGTGCTGGCGGCAATGGGCGCGCAATATGCGGACTCGGCGGTGCGCTTCAGCTTTTCGCGCTTTAACACCGAAGCCGAGGCACACACCGCCCTGGCGGAGATTATAAAAATTAAAAAGGAGTTATCGCGATGAAAGAAATTATCCTTATAAAATACGGCGAAATAATCCTCAAGGGGCTTAACCGAAGCAAGTTTGAGGATATGCTCATAAAAAACATCAAGCGCGCCGTCGGGAAAGAGAGCATTGCGTCGATTAAAAAATCGCAGGCAATAATATATCTCGACCCCGCGCCGTCCGCCGATACCGACGAAATGTTGCTTAAGCTCGAGAGGGTGTTCGGCATAGTGTTTATCGCGCGCGCGTGCGTGCTTGAAAAAAGTATGGAGGCAATTCTTACCGAGGGTGCTTCCTACGTGGCGGAGAGTATGTACGGCGTTAAAAGCTTTAAGGTGGAAGCAAAGCGCAGTGATAAAAAATTCCCCCTGAAATCTCCCGAAATAAGCCGCGAGCTTGGCGGCGCAATACTTGAAAGGGTAAAGGGAATAAAGGTGGACGTGCAAGCCCCCGAGGTTATCGTGCGGGCTGAGGTGCGCGACACCTGCGCATATGTATACGCCGACTCGGCGCGCACGCGCGGTGCGGGCGGTATGCCCACGGGCAGCGGCGGCAAGGCAACGGTTCTGCTTTCGGGCGGGATTGACAGTCCCGCCGCGGCGTGGATGATTGCCAAGCGCGGACTTGAGATAGACGCGGTGCATTTTTTCAGCCCGCCTTACACGAGCGAGCGCGCCAAGGAAAAGGTTATCGACCTGGCGAAAATCGTGGCGTCGTATACGGGCAGATTTAACCTTTACATAGTGCCCTTTACCGAGCAGCAGCTTGCAATAAGAGATAATTGCCCCGAAGAGCACTTAACGCTTATTATGCGCCGTATGATGATGCAGGTTGCCGAGCGCATTGCCGAAAAAAACAACTCCCACGCGCTTGTTACGGGCGAAAGCTTGGGGCAGGTTGCCAGTCAAACGTTGCACGCGCTTGCCGTTACAAACAATGCCGTGCGCAATTTGCCCGTATTTCGCCCGCTTATCGGAATGGATAAGGATGAAATTGTGCGCATTGCAAGGAAAATAGGCACGTTTGAAACGTCGATACTGCCGTTTGAGGATTGCTGTACGGTGTTTGTGCCGAAGCACCCCACCACGCGCCCCACGCTCGAAAAAATCGTCGAAAGCGAGAAAAACATCGATATGGCGGGGCTTGTAAACAAGGCTGTTGAAGAAACGGAGTGGGTTCTCATTGAAAACGATTGATATTGAAAGCACAATAAAAAAGCTTATCGAAAAAAATATATCCGTTGCAACCGCGGAAAGCTGCACGGGCGGTATGCTGGGTGCGGCGATAACCGCCGTGCCCGGGGCAAGCGCGATTTACGGCTACGGCTTTATAACCTATGCCAACGAGGCTAAGGAAAGTGTGCTCGGCGTGTCGCACGAAACGCTTGCCGCATACGGCGCGGTGAGCGAGCAAACGGCGCGCGAAATGGCTCTCGGCGCACACGAAAAAAGCGGTGCACGCCTTTGCGTAAGCGTAACTGGCATTGCGGGACCCGGCGGCGGCACCGCCGAAAAAAGGTGGGGCTTGTATACGTGGGCATATATTACGGCGGGCGCGTGCGTGCGGTGCGGCTCGACCTTTCGGGCACGCGGGACGAAATTCGGCGCAAAACGTGCGAGAAGGTGTTTGAGCTTATCGCAGGCGAAATCGAATAAAAAAGGATTGACAAAATCCGTATGATGTTTTATAATCAGAACAGACGTTCGCATAAGGAGGCATATTGATGGCAGATGAAAAAAAGGAGGCCCTCGCCCTGGCGATGGCGCATATAGAGAAGCAATACGGGAAAGGCTCGGTAATGAAGCTGGGGGAAAATTCGCATTATAATGTAGACTCTGTTCCGACGGGGTCGCTGAGTTTGGACATAGCACTGGGCATAGGCGGCGTTCCGCGGGGAAGAATTATCGAAATATACGGACCGGAGTCCAGCGGTAAAACCACAATTGCACTGCACATAATCGCTCAGGCGCAAAAGCTCGGCGGCGAGGCGGCGTTTATCGACGCGGAGCACGCACTTGACCCGACGTAT
>CAZIQC010000193.1:746-3289 GCA_964541335.1 uncultured Oscillospiraceae bacterium | reverse complement strand
AACCGGTGTTTTTGTCTTCCCTTATTGCTTTCGCGGGATTTATCGTCGCCGATTTTATCGCCTGTTTTACGGGAATACCGAAACGGATAACGTTTTTGAGTTCTTCGTAAACGTTCGAGGTCGACGCGGCGATCGTTCCGTCGGTGGGAGAATCGAAAGCTCCCGGCTCGTCGGTTGCCGGCAAGGCAAATGTTTTGGTATTCCCCGATTTGGACGCGGGAAACATCGGCTACAAGCTGGTACAGCGTCTTGCCAAGGCGGAGGCGTACGGTCCCGTTACACAGGGTATAGCAATGCCCATCAACGACCTTTCCCGCGGGTGCAGCGCAGAGGATATAGTGGGCGTTGTGGCAATTACGTGTGTGCAGGCACAGGCGGCAAATAAATAAAAAGGAAGGGTAAAAAAATGAAAATTCTTGTAATAAATGCGGGTAGCTCATCACTTAAATATCAGCTTATCGATATGGATAACAAGGCGGTTTTGGCAAAAGGCTTGTGCGAAAGAATAGGCATAGACGGCAGTAAGCTCAATCATACGCCGGCGGGCGGGGAAAAAGTTGTTATCGAAAGCCCCATGCCGAGCCATGCCGACGCAATACGTATGGTAATCGACGCGCTTGTTGACAAAAATCACGGCGTGATTGCTTCTATGGACGAGATAGGTGCGGTCGGTCATCGTGTGGTTCACGGCGGAGAGCGTTTCTCGGGAAGTGTTGTTATAGACGAGCAGGTGAAGGACGGTCTTCGCGAGTGCGTTGAGCTTGCGCCGCTTCACAATCCGGCGAATATTATCGGTATCGAAGCTTGCGAAAAGGTTATGCCCGGAGTTAAGCAGGTGGGCGTGTTCGATACGGCGTTTCATCAAACAATGCCCAAGGAAGCATATTTGTACGGCTTGCCCTATGAGTATTACGAAAAATACAAAATCCGCAGATACGGCTTCCACGGAACAAGTCATAACTACGTTTCGCACAAGGCGGCGGAGCTCCTCGGCAAAAATATCGAGGATTTGCGCATAATTACGTGCCACCTGGGTAACGGGTCGAGCATTGCCGCGATAAAATACGGCAAGGTTATAGATACCACTATGGGACTTACCCCGCTTGCAGGTGTGCTTATGGGAACGCGCAGCGGAGATATTGACCCCGCAATCGTAACTTTCCTTATGGATAAGGAGGGGCTTTCCGCGGCGAAGATGAACGATGTGCTTAACAAAAAGAGCGGTGTGTTCGGCGTAAGCGGCGTTTCGAGCGATTTCCGCGACCTTGCGAAAGCGGCGGACGAAGGCAACGAAAGAGCAAGAGCGGCACTTGATATGTTTTATTACGGCGTAAAGAAATACATCGGAAGCTATGCGGCGGCTCTCGGCGGAGTTGACGCAATAGTATTTACCGCAGGCGTGGGCGAAAATGACAGCGCGGCGCGTGCCGGTATTACCGCGGGGCTTGAGTTTATGGGCATTGCGGTAGATAAGGAAAAGAACAAGGTGCGCGGCGAGGCGGCGGATATTTCGGCAAGCGGCGCAACCGTTAAAACTCTTGTTATCCCCACCGACGAGGAAATGATGATTGCTCTTGAAACGGAAAGATTGACAAAATAATTGTTGACATTTGCAAAAAACAATAGTATAATATATGAGCACCTGTGGTAGAACGGAAAGGTGAGTGTATATTTATGAAGATAAATATTGCAACCGTTATGAAGAATGACGGTGCTTCGCTTCCGTTCGGCGGCAGTGTGGATTTGGGCGTTGTCGAATTTTGCGGCAGTACGCTTGAATTTAAAGAGCCGCCGACGGTGAGCGGGACTATACAAAATCTCGGCGGTACGATTGAGATAACGGGCGAGGTTTCGGGAAGCTATGTTACGCAGTGCTCGCGCTGTGCGCAGGATTGTTCGGTTGCGCTTTCGGCGGAGCTTAACGAAAGAGTTGAGGACGATTTTTCCGACGCGGACGGGGAGTGCCTGTCACTGAAGGGGAGCGTTCTCGATATAAGCGGTGCTGTGGAAGCGGCACTGTTCGGCGCGATAGAACCCAAACCGCTGTGCGATGCGGCGTGTAAGGGTTTGTGTCCCGTGTGCGGCATCAATCTCAATGAGAGCGAATGTAATTGCGATACAACGGTCTATGACCCGCGATTCGCCATCTTTAGAAAACTAATGCAAAGAGGTGAAGAAAATGGCAGTTCCGAAGAGAAGAACATCCAAAGCAAGAAAAAATAAAAGAAGAGCTAATTGGAAGCTTGAAATTCCGGGTATGATTAAGTGCCCGAACTGCGGCGAGCTTATAAAGTCACACGTGGTGTGCAAGCACTGCGGCTTCTATAAGGGCGTACAGGTAGTTAAAAAGGCTGCTAATCAGTAAGAAATAAAGACTGTAAAATTGCCCTTGTTTGCGGAATTTTGCAGTCTTAATTCTTATGTATCGGTTGCGGAAAGGGTTCGTCGGGTATGCCCGACGAACAATCGACCGCATTTATCAAAATAAGCCCCCTTAGTTAAATGGATATAATAAACCCCTCCTAAGGGTTAGTTGTGAGTTC
>CAZIQC010000193.1:0-736 GCA_964541335.1 uncultured Oscillospiraceae bacterium | reverse complement strand
GCAACCATGAAAAAGGCGATTGCAAATGCAATCGCCTTTTTCAATGAAATTTGCCTTGCGGCAAGTGAAACAGCTTCGCTATGAAATATTGCTTTCGCAATATGAATATGCCTGCGGCATATGAGCGGCAAATTTTATTTCACAGAAAGCGTCAGCTTGCTATTTCATAATTCGAAGGATTATTTCATATCAGCAAAGTTGATATTTTATTGAAATTAAATAAAAATAGCAATAGTCCGACCGAAAGCCATTGAGAAAAGCACTTGCAAGTTGCAAGTGCTTTTACTTATCGAAAATTGATTATAATAAGGTTATTTGTTGCCCTTTGCTCTGTTATGAGTTTTACAAAGCATTTGACAATTCTCTATGTCTGTTGCACCGCCTTTGCTCCAAGCGGTGATGTGGTCTGCGTCCATTTCGGTTATTTTCCATATACGGTTTTTGTTGCCGTCATTTCCCATGGCACAAAGAGGACAATTCGATATATTTTTTCCTTTTGACTTTTCTGTTTGCCGTGCATAAACCGTTTTTTGGTCGGTTCGTCAAAAACACGGATGTTAAGCAATTTTCCGTCTTTGCAACCGCCGAGTATGTATTCGTAAATTCCTTTTCTGTCTTTTACATAGAAATCCGCATACAGCTCATGCAATGTTGCGGACACCTCATCTGGGTTATATGAGTTCGTGTGATACTGTTCGTAAAGCTCGCCCCAGGGAAGTCCGCGCATTTCGCTTTC
>CAZIQC010000192.1:0-3291 GCA_964541335.1 uncultured Oscillospiraceae bacterium | reverse complement strand
CAAAAGGGCTTTTCCCCGTCGGACGAGCTTGTGCGCGAGCTGCAAAAATATGTTAAAACAAACACCGCACCCTACAAATATCCGCGAATTGTGGAATTTGCGGACAGCCTGCCGAAAACCTTTAACGGCAAAATTCAGCGAAACGTAATCCGTGAAAGAGATTGCGAAAGCTGACAGACCCGCAAAATACATAAGCCGAAAACACAAAAATATAAAAGCACAAAAACGCATACCGCGCGGGCGGTGTACGTTTTTTGTGATTTTTGCAAGGATAATTTGACGACGCGGAGGTATATTGCCGCATTTGTGGTAGAATATATCACAGAAAGGGAGTTGTCATATTATGAAAAAAATTACAAGCAATGCAATAAGCGAATTCAAAAATCATTTGGTGTGCGAGGAAAAGTCGGCGGCAACGGTTGAAAAATATATCCGCGACGTTGCGGCATTTGCCGCCTGGCTGAAAAACGCCGAGCTTTCAAAAGAAAGTGTTATCGAATACAAGGAGTATTTAAAAGCAAATTACAAAAAAACGAGCGTAAATTCGATTTTGGCTTCTCTTAACAGCTTTTTCGATTACAACGAGCAGTACGGACTTAAGGTAAAAAGCTTAAAAATTAGGCGGAGTATTTTCGCAAGCCGCGAAAAAGAGCTTACCAAAGCGGAATACGAGCGGCTTCTTTCCGCGGCGAAAAGAAAGGGCAACCGCAAATTGTTTTTGCTTATGCAAACGATTTGCGCCACGGGAATACGCGTGAGCGAATTACGGTATGTAACCCTGTCCGCCGCTTTGCGCGGGCAAGCCGACATCGACTGCAAGGGGAAAATCCGCACGGTGATTATCCCCGACGCATTATGTAAAATATTGAAAAAATATGCGGCGGAGCAAAATATAAAAAGCGGCAGCATTTTTGTTTCCAAAAACGGCAAACCGCTCGACCGCTCGAACATATGGAAGCTGATGAAACGCCTGAGCGAGGAAGCGGGCGTTCCGAAAGAAAAGGTTTTTCCGCATAATTTGCGCCACCTTTTCGCAAGAACGTATTACAGCATTGAGAAGGATATTGCACGCTTGGCTGACATCTTGGGTCATTCGAGCATTGAAACCACCCGTATTTATACAATGGAATCGGGCGACACCCACCGCAGGCAAATACAAAAGCTGGGTTTACTGCGTTGTTAAAAAAAGAAAAACCACATAATCGGAATTATGTGGTAAAGGCAACACCACATAATCGGAATTATGTGGTGAAAAATTTTTGAGTACATACAATTTGTATTCTGTATTATAGCATTGAAAAAAGTGTTTGTCAATATTTTTACCGTTATTTTCCTGTTTTTCGCACAAATTTTTTAATTCCTCGTTATTATGCACAAAAAAAGACGCGGTTTTCAGACCAATGCCGTTTTTTTATTATAAGCATTGGTCTGTTTTGCGTGCCGTTTTTTTCGGAAAGAACTGTGTTTTTGAAAATCGGTGTTAAAATCGGCGCAAAATTTAATTGCCTGTGACGTTGCCCGCAACATAATTCCGATTATGTTGCGGGCATTTTTTTAGGCGAAAAATAAAACACTTTTTCAAAAAGCATAAAAAAAGCATAAATTTTCGGGAGGTGATACTTGGTGAAAGCCGCTACATATCAATCGACAGATGAAAAAGAAGTGCTTGACAAGGTGTTTTCGTTTCTTGTAAAGCAAGGACTTGAAAACGCCTCAATCCGCGAAATTTGCAAGGGAACGGGTATTGTGCAGGGTAGCCTTTATTACTGGTTCGACGATAAAACGAAAATTATATGCGAAGCAACCGAATACGGGCTTAAAAAAGTAACGGACAAAATTTTTGAGTATGTTTTTTCAAGCATAGACGATTTACCGAGCTTTTTTGAAAGCTGTCTTGACCATATCGACAAATACAAAAACGAGCTTCGGTTTATTTATCAAATGGTTTCAAGTCCGAAATACGGCGACAAAATCCGAAAGGACGGAAAATAATTTAAAGAAATGTACGACAAATACGCCGCCGTGCTTGCCGAAAGGCTGCATTACGATTTGGACAAGATAAAGCCCATCGTATATTTGCTTGTTTCCGCAATACTCGATTACGCCGTGTGGGACGATAAGGAAAACGTACAAACGGAGATTGATTTTATATGCTCCGTTTTGCCGAAGATTTTGTCATAGCGGGCAAATGCCTCGGCAAATATATTAAACAACACGCATTGGAGGTACAAAAGTTATGAATTTAAGAAAAAAAGCGGGCGCAATTGCAATGGCAATGTGCCTTGCGTTTGCGGCGGCAATGCCCGCCCTTGCCGCAAAAACGAAAGCCGAAAAAACCTTTGACGTGCATCTGGAAGCGCTTGAGGAGGAGCTTGAAGCCGGCGAGGCAAAATTTAAGGTCAGCGTTTCGGGCGCGGAGGGGGCAACCCTTGCGGAGCTTGCGTTTGAATTCAGCGGCGGCCTTGCTTACGATAACGTAAAATTTTTAATCGGCGAAAACAAGCCGCCGTACGATATGTGGGTATTCCCCACGGCCGGCAGTGCAAACGAAGACAAAAAGTTCGACCTTGCGGTTATGGGCGACACAGCCTTTTCCGATAATCAGGAATTGTTTATTATATCGTTTAAGGGCACGGCGGGCAAAAAGGTTACCCTAAAGGTGAGCGACGCGGCGGAAGACACCTATTGCAAAATAGGCAACGACAAATTGCTTTCTTCAAAAGCCGTAAGTGCAACCGCCACGGCAAGCAAAACGGGTGCGGCAAGCAAAACGGCAACCGTGGAGCTTACGCTTGACAAAATTTCGGCATTTACAACATCGAACGACCCGGGGTTCAGTGTTATCCTAACTCGGGACGACGGGTTTACGTCAAGCGTAGCCGTAAGCAACAAAAAAACCGCAAACGGCGGACACAGGGTTTTAACCTCGGACGCAACGGCGGTATTTAAAATCGAGAAAACCGTTTCGGACGGCAAATCGTACACCGTTGAGGTTTTGGGTGTGGGGTATATCCCGTATAAGAAAACGGGCGTAACCTTTGCCGAGCCTCTTAAAATAACAAATGCGGAGTTTGTGCCGGGCGATGTTGACGGGGATAATAAAGTTACCGCCGCGGATAAAAAAATCGTTGAGGCACTTTTGGAAAACGCAAACAACGAGGAATACGCCGGCTATAAAGACTCGGCAGACTTTAACCGCAACGGCAAGGTGGACGAATTTGACCTAAATGTGCTTGCCGATGTTAAAGAGGAAACCGATAATAAAACGCAAACCCCGACGGATAACACCAA
>CAZIQC010000191.1:0-3306 GCA_964541335.1 uncultured Oscillospiraceae bacterium | reverse complement strand
TGCAACGGGGGTTGCCAGTCCGAGCGCACACGGACAGCTTATAACCAAAACCGATATTGCGCGCGCAAGCGCAAAGCCCACGCTTTTTCCGCACAAAAGCCAGATTACGAGCGTCAGCGCGGCAATTGCCATAACCACAGGCACAAACACCGCCGACACCTTGTCGGCAAGCCTTGCGATGGGGGCTTTTGTGGCGGATGCCGCGCGCACCGTTTCTATAATTTTGCCGAACGCCGTTGCCGCGCCTGTTTTTGTTGCCCTGCAAACAAGAAAGCCCGAGCGGTTTACCGTTGCCGCGGATACGGTACTGCCCGCCCTTTTGTCAACGGGTATGCTCTCGCCGGTGAGCGCGGATTCGTCGATTGCGCTTTCGCCCGAAAGCACCGTGCCGTCGCACGGCACTCTTTCCCCGGGGCGAAGCTCGAAAACATCTCCCACGGCAAGCTCGGACACGGGAATTTGCAGTTTTTTTCCGTTACGCACAACGGTTGCATATTCGGGCGCAAGCTCGGTAAGTGCCCGAAGCGCGCTTGTGGTTTTGCCTTTGGAATAAGCTTCAAGCGTTTTTCCCACGGTAACAAGCGTTAATATCATTGCCGCGGATTCGAAATACAGCTCGTGCATAAGCCGCGCCGCGGCGGCGGGGGTTGCCGTCATTTCAAAAAGAACATAGGTGCTGTAGACAAAGGATGCCGCCGCCCCCATCGACACCAGCGTGTCCATATTCGGCGAGCGGTGCACCACCGCTTTAAAGCCGCCGGTGAAAAACCTTTGATTTATAACCATTATCACCGCCGCCAAAAGAAGCTGAAGCAACGCCTGCGCAATATAATTTTTTTCCAAAAAGCTTGGAACGCGCCAAGCAAGCATTGTATGCCCCATTGAAAAATACATCAATATCAGCAAAAAAGCAATCGACGAAAAAAGTCGCGCACGCATACGCTTCTTTTCCCCGCTTTCGTCATCCGCTTTTTCGGGGCGAACGCCCTTGGGCGTTATACCGTAGCCCGCCTTTTTTACCGCGGATATTATTTTTTCCGTTTGCACGGTGCCCTTTACCGACATCGAATTTGTGAGAAGACTTACGCTGACCTCCGCCGCTCCGTCAAGCTCTTTTACGGCTTTTTCCACGCGTGCGGCGCACGCCGCACAGCTCATACCGCTTATCGAAAATTCACGCATTGTATTACCTCTTCGTATGGTTTTTATTGTTAGTATAGCTTTTAATCGGCTGTTTATTAAAACAAGCCCGATAAAAAACGGGGGCGTAAAGCTTACACCCCCGAGCACTTTTATTTTCTTCTGCTTCCGCGTTTGGATTCCACGTTACGCTTTATGTCAAGCATTCTCGCGTCGCTCGACTGCTTGAAGCTTGCCATCATATCTTCAAAGGACATATCCTGCTTGGAGCCGGCATTCCAATCGATTTCGGCGGGCTTGCCCGAAAAAGGCTCGCTTGTGCGGCGGGGGCGAAATTCCGCCTGCGCTTTTTTTATGGAAAGACTTATTTTCCCCTTTTCGTCAAGAGAAAGAATCTTTACCTTAACCGTTTGGTTTAAAGAAAGATGCTCGTTTATATCCTTGACGTAATTGCGCGCAACCTCCGAAATATGTACAAGACCCGTTTGTCCGTCGGGCAGGTCGACAAACGCACCGAACCCCGTAATTCCCGAAACCTTGCCTTCCACTATTTGTCCTGCTTCCAATGCCATAAAGGTAATTTACCCCTTTCAGAATGTAAAAATATCAAAATCGGGCGGCAAAGCGCCCAAATTATCTTCAGTTACCGACAACGAAAAGCGTTTCGTCCTCTCTTATATAGCCCTCGTCGCGCGCCTTATCCTCGTAAAACTTTTCGGAGGAATTGTACTTTGCCTTTTCCTTAAGGCTCTCATACTCTTCGCGGCGCTGTGCAATTTCCTCGCGGCACTGTGCCGTTTCCCGCCGTATATCGATAATACGAAGTTGAGAAGACGCCATTGTGAACAAAAAAGCACCCACAACGAATAAACCGACCGCAAGTCTGATATAATAGCTTTTTGTGCTTGCGGCGTTTTTTTTCAAACGCGCAGACCGCTTTTTCACTCCACGTCCCCCCTTTTACATTAGTATAACCCATTCGATTTCTTTTGTAAAGTTTTTTTTACAACAATTTAATACTTTTTTTCAGTGATTTTGCCCCCGTTTTCAGCATTTTGACACAGGCTTTCGCTCTTTTTTCGATTTTGCGGATAAATTTTCGCGCAAGGGCGAAAATTTTTTCCCACATGCGAAGTGCCGCGCATACAAGCAATGCCAAGGGCTTCAGCACAACCGCGCATACCACGCGAAAGACAAGCTCGAAAACCGCATTTGCCGCACGCGAAAAAAGCACGGCATACACCGCCGCACCGCTCAACGCGCCGAGAAGCTGATAGTAGCGCACCTTGCCGTTGTTGCAAACATAGCCCGAGTAAATAACGGCAAAGGTGATTATAAGGGCATAGGCAAAATCCTCTATACCCGTGAGCAATTCGCCCGTGCGGTGTTTTTTGCGAAAAAAGCGCTGAAGGTCGAACAGCAGTGCACACAGCGCCCCCACCGCAACCGACACAAAAAGCACATTCATCTGCCGCATTGAGGAAACCGTCATTTAAAAACCTTTTTGAAAAAGCCTTCCCCCGACGGCGCGTGCGAGTAGACGCACCCCTCTATTTCTCCCTCTATTTGCGCTTCTCCGCTTTCACTGCTGAGCTTTTTTACGCGCATTTGTTTGCCGGTTACGGTAAGTATGCCGTCTTCGGTTATCAGCACAATGCGCGTTGTGTCGAAGCTTTCCACGTCGCGCACGGCGCTGACGCTGAGGTTGCGGCGATTTTCCAGTATGAGATTGCCGCGATTTTTACATTCGGCGCAAGCTTCCATAAAATCCCTCCCGATTTAAAAATACGGGGCATATGCGCCCCGTAAAATTATATTCGGAAATTCGTCGATTATAGCATTTTTTTCAAGAACATTCCCGTGTAGGATTTTTCGTTTGCCGCTACCTCCTCGGGCGTGCCGGTTGCCACGATTTCGCCGCCTTCGTCGCCGCCTTCGGGACCGAGGTCTATAATATAATCCGCGGTTTTGATAACATCGAGGTTATGTTCTATCACCACAACGGTGTTGCCCGCGTCGGTTAAGCGGTTAAGCACGTTTATCAGATTGTGCACGTCCGCCGTGTGAAGCCCGGTGGTGGGTTCGTCGAGAATATATACGGTTTTTCCGGTGGGGCGTTTGGCAAGCTCCGCGGCAAGTTTTACGCGCTGAGCCTCGCCGCCCGAA
>CAZIQC010000190.1:0-3306 GCA_964541335.1 uncultured Oscillospiraceae bacterium | reverse complement strand
CGGGGAACGCGTACCGCTGACAATAGCCGATTATGACCGCAATGCGGGAACGGTGACGATAATTTTTCAAATAGTGGGAGCGTCCACGGCCGAGCTTAACGCACTGGGCGAGGGAGATTATATAGACGATTTCGTGGGTCCCTTGGGCACGCCGAGCGAAATCGGCACACAAAAAAAGGTGTGCGTTGTAGGCGGCGGCGTGGGCTGTGCCATATGCTACCCCGTGGCAAAAAAGCTCAGCGAAAGCGGGTGCGAGGTTCATTCGGTGGTGGGCTTTCGCTCAAAGGAGCTTGTTATTTTGGAGGAAGAGTTTAAGTCGGTCAGCTCGAAAATGCGCATTATGACCGATGACGGCTCGTACGGGGAAAAGGGACTTGTTACAACCGCGCTTGAGGCGCTTATAAAGGACGGCAACTCTTACGACGAGGTTATTGCGATAGGACCTCTCGTTATGATGAAATTCGTATGCGAGCTGACAAAGAAATATAACATTAAAACAACCGTTTCGATGAACCCCATAATGATAGACGGCACGGGAATGTGCGGCGGCTGTCGATTAACCGTGGGCGGGGAAACCAAGTTTGCCTGTGTGGACGGTCCTGATTTCGACGGACACAAGGTCGATTTCGACGAGGCAATAAGCCGCAGTGCTATGTACCGCGATTTTGAGAGCAGGCAACGCGAAAAAGCGTGTCGGCTGTTAAATAAGGAGGTTTTGTGAAATGGAAAAAAATATGAGCTTGCAAAAAAATCCAATGCCGCAACAAGCCCCCGAGGTGCGCAAGCACAATTTTGACGAGGTTGCCCTCGGCTACAGTGCGGAAGCCGCCGTTTCGGAGGCGCGCCGCTGTCTTAACTGCAAGAACAAGCCGTGCCGCAGTGCGTGCCCGGTGGCGATAGATATTCCCGCATTTACGGAACGCGTTGCCAACGGTGATTTTGAGGGGGCGTATCAAATTATTTCCCGCTCCAGCTCGCTTCCCGCAGTGTGCGGCAGAGTGTGCCCGCAGGAAACGCAGTGCGAAAGCAAATGCGTGCGCGGAATAAAGGGCGAAAGCGTGGCAATCGGCAGATTGGAGCGTTTTGTGGCGGATTATCACCGCGAGCACAGCACCGCAAAGGAAGCACTCCCCGAGCAAAACGGGCACAGCGTGGCAATTGTGGGCGCGGGACCGTCCGGACTTACGGCGGCGGGCGATTTGGCAAAAATGGGCTATGCCGTTACCGTGTATGAGGCACTTCATACGGCGGGCGGCGTGCTTGTGTACGGAATACCGGAATTTCGTCTTCCGAAAGCGATTGTACAAAGCGAAATAGATAAGCTGCGCGACCTTGGCGTGAAGATAGAAACGAATATGGTCATCGGCAAGGTTATAACCGTGGACGAGCTGCTTGAAAACGGGTTCGACGCGGTGTACATTGCGGGCGGTGCGGGCTTGCCGCGCTTTATGAACATCAAGGGCGAGGGGCTTAAGGGTGTGTACAGCGCAAACGAGTATCTTACGCGCGTAAATTTGATGAAAGCATATCTCCCCGACTCGAAAACGCCGATAAAAAAGAGCAACCGCGTGGCTGTTGTGGGCGGAGGAAACGTGGCAATGGACGCGGCGCGCAGTGCTGTGCGTATGGGTGCGAGCGAGGTATATATCATTTATCGCCGCAGTATGGACGAGCTTCCCGCACGGCACGAGGAGGTTGAGCACGCAACGGAGGAGGGCGTTGTTTTCAAAACGCTTACCAACCCGACGGAAATTCTCGGCGACGATACGGGCAGTGTGCGCGGAATACGCTGTGTGCAAATGGAGCTTGGCGAATGTGACGAAAGCGGTCGTCGCAGTCCCGTGGTAAAGGAAAACAGCGAGTTTGACATAGAGCTTGACACGGTGATAATGTCTATCGGCACAAGCCCCAATCCGCTTATACGAAAGACCACCCCCGGGCTTGAGGTTACAAAGCGCGGCTGTATAGTAACGGACGAAGAAACCGGAAAAACCACCCGCGAGGGGGTATATGCCGGAGGCGACGCGGTAACAGGTGCCGCCACGGTAATTTTGGCAATGGGTGCGGGAAAAACCGCCGCCCAAGCAATAGACGAATATATCAAGGAAAAAAAGTATTAACAAAATAAAAAAATATTAAAAAAAAGTATTAACAAAAAAGTGTTAACAAAAAAAGTATTAACAAAATAAAAAAATATTAAAAAAAAGTATTAACAAAATACTAACAAAATACTGACAAAAGCCCGATGAAATAATTTTCATCGGGCTTTTTGCCTAAAAAAAGGAGAACGTATGGAAATAAATGTAAAAATAGACGGGCAGTTTATAACCAAAAATTCCAAAAATGCGGGCGCGGCGGGAAGCGGAAACAGCGTTACTTTAAAAATATGCTTCGGCGACGAATGGGCGGGCTTTGCCAAAAGGATAATATGGCTTAACGCCGTCGGAGAGAACAGAACGGAAATATTGCTTACAAGAAAAAATCTCGACAATCCGAACCTGTACGAAACATCAATTCCGCCCGAGGCACTTACCGTAAGCGGTTGGTGCAGCTTTACCGTGGAGGGCTACAATATCGGCAACGAAAGCAATGTTATAAAAAGCGCAAGCGACAAATTGTATGTGGCATATTCCGAAACGGAGCACACCGCGGCGAAAATAAGCGACGACACGGTGACACAGCTTCATTCGGAATTTGAGGCGATAATTCCCAAGCTGTGCGAAAAAATAGACGAAAGCGAGCAACGCCAAAACAAAAAACTCGACGCGGAGCTTATGTGGGAGAAATACCGCGCGGATATGCGTTATGTTAAGGGAAACAAGGTTTCCTACAACAAAAAAAGCTACGTTTGCACGGGAGAATGTGTCGGAATATCGCCTGAAAACGACGAATACTGGCTGCTGATTGCGGACCGCGGCGAAAAAGGCGACCGAGGAGATACGGGACCTCAGGGAATACGCGGCGAAAAAGGCGAGAAAGGTGATTGCGGTGAAAAAGGCGAACGCGGCGAAAGAGGAGAAAAGGGCGAGCGCGGGCTTAACGGCGGCGTTGTACCCGCGAGCGGCTTTTACACCTTTACCGTGGACGAAAACAACGACCTGTGGCTTAATTATCCGGACGGGAACTCCGTTCCGCAGGCAAGCTTAAACGATGAGGGAGAGCTTTTGCTCACCGTGGGCGAGGATTATTCGTTTAATGTGGGAAGCGTTCGCGGAGAGCAAGGCGAAAAGGGAGAACGCGGCGACACGGGTGCACAGGGCTACACGCCCAAGCGCGGCACGGACTACTGGACGGAGGGCGACAAAG
>CAZIQC010000189.1:0-3306 GCA_964541335.1 uncultured Oscillospiraceae bacterium | reverse complement strand
AAGGCATGTAAAGCCCTTTGTGTCTATAACGTGTATTTCGCAATCTTCCTCTTCCGAAAGCATATTTGCCGTCATAACGGCGTTGTTGTACATTCCGCTTCCGTTTGACGAAATCGTTACGACAATCAGTGTATCGTAACCGTTTTCAAATTCTTTTCTGAAGCACTGTTCATATTCATAGGGCGTAATCTGTGTGGTTTTCGGAATTTCTTTGTTTTCGCAAAGCTTTTGATAAAACTCCTCAACAGTAAGGTCAACGCCGTCACGATAATAAGTTGTTCCGTCAAAAGTGTACGATATCGGTAAAATCGTTATCCCAAGCTCCTCGGCGCGCGCTTTCGATATGTCACTGCTGCTGTCCGTTATTATTTTTATTTTACTCATTTATTTAACTTCCTTTCTTTTTCTCGGATTGAGTACTGTCATCTATGGTTGCCCGCGCGCGTGTCATCTCCTGCTGTGCGCGCAAAAGTCCCGCGTAAATTCCGTTTTTGTTTAACAATTCCTCGTGTGTACCGCTCTCCGCAACACGCCCCTGTTCAAGCACAAGCAATCTGTCCGCGTTTTTCAGCGTCGACAGCCTGTGTGCTATGGCAAACACGGTTTTTCCGTTTGTCACATTTTTCAATGCCGATTGAATGTTTTGCTCCGTTTGCGTATCGACTGAAGCGGTTGCCTCGTCCAAAATTATTATATCCGGGTCGGCACATATAGCACGTGCAATCGCAATGCGTTGCCGTTCCCCGCCGGACAAGCGATAGCCCTTCTCTCCCACATCGGTATTGTAAGCATCGGGAAGCTGCATTATAAAATCGTGCGCATTTGCCTTTTTTGCCGCCGCCACGCATTTTTCAAGACTTGCGCTCGGGGCGGCATAACGTATGTTGTCGAGAATACTTCCGCTGAAAAGATAATTCTCCTGCAACACAATTCCGAGGGCTTTTCTGTAGGAGCTTTTATATTTGTCAAGATTTTCTCCGTCTAAAATTATTTTGCCGCGATTTGGGCGGTAAAGTTTCATTACAAGGTTTATAAGCGTGCTTTTTCCCACGCCGCTTCTTCCCACAAGCCCTATCATCTCTCCGGGGCGTATATGCTCGTTTATGTTTTTCAGCACTCTTTTATAGCTTTTATAGCCGAAGGACACATCGTCAAACACAAAGTCGCCGCATATTCGCTTGTTTACATCGGCTTCGTCGTTTTCTTCCGTTTCATTTTCATCGAGAATTTCAAACACTCTCTGCGAGCTTGCCACCGCCATTGTAAAGTGCCGCGGAAGCATACTGAACCATTCAAGCTTGCTGTACAAATATCCGCCGTAAGTGCCGAACTGCACCAGCTCGCCCACGGTCATTTCTCCGCGCAATATCGACGCTCCGCCGTAAAGCAGTACAAAATAACTCCCGAAGCCCATTATAAACTGTATTAACGGAAAAAACGTATATACGTATTTTTCGTTTCGCATTGTAATATCGCGCACGGCCGCTGCGGTGTTTTCAAAGCGGCGCGTTTCGTCTTTTTCCCTGCCGAATACCTTTACCGTTTTTATTCCGTTCAAAACATCGGTCAGTCGGCTTGTCAGCTTGTCCATAACGCGCCACTGCTTGCGGTATCTGCGCTGAATTACGGTTCTTATTCTGTTTATCAAAAAAAGCGCAATCGGCATCGGAGCAAAAATCAAAAGCGACATTTTTATATTCATCGAAAAGGTTATCACAGCTATCGCCGCAAACATAACAGCCTCGTTTACCGCCATAATCGCTATATCCTGAATAAAGGTTTGTATGCGAGCGGTATCGTTGTTTATGCGTTGCATCAAATCTCCGGTTTTTCTTTTTTCAACCTCGCCGAGCGGCATTGCGGCAAGCTTTTCGTAAATCGCGGTTCTCAAATCGCGAACAAGCAGATTACTTGCCTTTGACGCCGCCGCCGTGCGCAGTGCGCTTATCAGCGACGTGCCCACCGTGCATACAAGCATTATCGAAATAAGCACAACCAAGGTTTTCGGGCTTGCGCCCTTTTTGTTAAGCACATCGTCGGTTAAATGCTTGCTTATTATCGGATTTATTATCGTAAACATACTGCTTAGCCAAAAAAGCAACAGCAACAGTGCATATATGGGGCGGCACGGCTTCGAAAGTTTCCACAATTTTTCTACAGCACCTTTTTTATCCGTACATCGGCGGCATATTTTCGTGTCGCGGATAAACGGGCGACCGCACTTCGGGCAAAGCACCTCTTTTTTTTCCGTTCCGTACTCCGAAACAGGCTCTCCACGGATAATATCCTCGGCAAGCACGGTCGCAAGCATAAAGCCCTCCGTATTTTTCATCGAAAATCGTGCCGCAATTTCGTTCCCGCCATCGGCGAAAATTTCCAATGCACCGCTCTGTGCATACTGAGCACAGCACACCCTGTTTATATCCGACATATTTTTTACGTATCGAAGTGCACCGTCCTGCGCCGTTGCCATTCTTGTTTTCGACATTGCAAAATATCCGTCGCAAAAATGGTTCTCCGAAATATCGGCTTCGCAAAAAAATATTATTTCATCCGAAAAAACTTTTTCAAATATTCGGCGATATTCCTGCGGTAATGCTTCCGCGCCCATACTCGTCACCTCACAGCCACACTTCAAGCACACGCAACGCCTTATCCCCGATTTGCGTCACATCGGGAATTTCGTAGCGCGCACCGTAAACGTCCGTTAAAATCACGCGCCCGTTGCGGTTACACACGTTTGTTCCCATGTCATTCACGGTAAAGCCGCGCCGTCCCGCGGTTGTTTGCGTTTCCCACACGGTATTTCCGAACTCTTCTTTAACGCTTTCCACCGCCGTTATTTGCGGAATAAAATATCGCGCCGCCAATTCCTTTTCGATTATTGTGCGCTGTTCCTTTGAAAATTCGTCAAGAGCTCGGATTATTCCTATTTCGTTTTCGCAGTCGTCCGCACTGTGGCTTTCGCGCCGCACGGAAAGAAACCCGTCCTCGCATTGTAACGGAAACATTCTCAACACCGCCACTCGTCCGACGTCCGCTCCTTTGTAGTTAAGCATTATAAGTCCCGCGGCGTTTTCGTAAAAAACACAATCTTCACTTTTTAAAAACACAATTTCTTCCATAATTTCCTCCGCTCAAGCTTCGCTCATTCGCAGTGCTTCAAGCTGGCGATTTGCCATATTCGCGTAAACACCGTTTTCCTTTTTCATCAGCTCCGTATGCGTGCCGCTTTCCGCCACGCACCCGTTGCGCACAACAACAAGCCTGTCAGCATTTTTCAGCGTCGATAATCTGTGGGCTATT
>CAZIQC010000188.1:0-3311 GCA_964541335.1 uncultured Oscillospiraceae bacterium | reverse complement strand
GCCGTGTTGCGGTGCGGCCGCGCCTATACCGTGCGTAAGACCGTAAATGTCGGTAATTTGTTTTGAGTTGGTCCATGTGCCTTCCTGCGGGATGGGTGCGGGTTCGTGCTTTACACCCTTGGCAACAACGCACATGTTTTCAACCTCATGTGAATAGTTCATATACTGTAAATCTCCTTTCAACATTAACTCTGTGTATTTTATCATTATTTGAATATCTAATCAAGTAGGATTTTAAATTTTTTCGTTTTTTTTGTAATTTATCGGCGATATTTTTCATTTACGCCCGTTTTTTGCGTGCAAAAGCCGCGTTTATTCCTCGCCGCGCGCCAAATCCGACTTTTTTTGCAGCATTTCCATTTTTTCGTCTATGCCGGAGGCAATGTCCGAGCAGTCGCGCAGTTCGCGGCGAAGCTCGTTGTAAAAGTCAAGCCCTTTTTTGTAGCATATTTTATGCTCCAAGCTTGCCCACCAATCCATAGATATTGTTCGAAGCTGAACCTCCACCTTCATCAGCTTTTTTTGATTGCTCAAAAAGATGGGTATTTCCACGATAAGGTGCAAGCTGCGGTAGCCGTTATCCTTGGGCGACTGAATATAGTCCTTTTTTTCGATAAGGGTTATATCGTCCTGCTTTAAAAAGGCTTCCGCAAGCATATAAATATCCGATACGTAGGAGCATATAACTCTTATTCCCGCAATATCGTTTAAATTTTCTTCTATATCCTCCACCGTCAGCGCAAGGTTTTTTCTTTTTAATTTGGCAAGTATGCTTTCCACGCTTTTAAGGCGCGACTTTATTGTTTCTATCGGGTTTCTGTCGTATTCGAGAGAAAGCTCTTCGTTAAGCACGTTAAACTTTGTTTCAACCTCCATTATCGCGCACTTGTAATACGACATAAGTTTTCTGAGCGGTGTCGAATATGCGTTGAGCTGTTTTTGCACTTCTTCGTCCGTCAGGCGATTTATCAAAAACCGCGAAACAACCTTTTTGTTATTTTCGATAAAATTCTTTCCCATTTCTTTCACCCGTGCTTACACGCTCTTCCACAAAAGTGCCGCGCCGATTATGCCCGCGTCGTTATTCAGCGTTGCGGTTTTCGCAACCGTTTGTTTCTTTCCGTTGCGCGCAAAGGATTTTTCGGCAATCATTTTGTTTACCGGCACAACGAGCCTGTCGCCCGCATTGCTTACGCCGCCGCCTATGCACACAATTTCGGGCTGGAAAATATTCGCAATGTTGTTTACGCCTATGCTGAGATATTTTAAATATGTATCGGTTACGGCACGTGCCGTGGGGTCGTCGGTATAAAATGCGGTGCGCCCGTCAACCTTTTCGATGTCGTTGTTCACGGTTTCCCACATTTTGCTCTCGGGGTGTGCGCGCATAGCCTCTTTCGTTTGCCGAATAAGCGCCGTTGCCGAGGCATACGCCTCAAAACAGCCGTTGTTTTCGCAGGTGCACGGCTCGCCGTCCATCGCAATTACCATATGCCCTATTTCGGCACCGTTATCATATGCGCCGCGCAGGAGCTTTCCGTCAATTATAATTCCGCTTCCGACGCCGGTGCCGAGCGTTACCATAACCATACTTTTGCATTCCGCGCCCGCACCCGCCAAAAATTCGCCCCAAGCGGCGGCGTTGGCGTCGTTTTCCATATAAACCTTTTTGTCAAGTGCTTTTTCGAGATATTCCCCGAGCGGTGCATTTTCCATACAAAGGTTCGGCGCATAGATAACCACGCCGCGCTCGCGGTCGAGCGAGCCGGGGCAACCTATGCCCACACATTCGATGTTTTCCATTGTTAAGCCGCTGTTGGTTGCGGCTTCCCGTGCCGCCGCCGCAATATCGGCAAACAATTCCTCGGATGGGCGGTTCGGCATTGTTTTGCGATGACCCCGTCCGTAAATTTTCCCGTTTTGGTCGACAACCGCCGTTGCAACATTCGTTCCGCCGAGGTCTATGCCTATAAAATACCGCACGCTTTCCACGGCTGTATCAAGGCTTTTGTTTTTTTCGTCAATATTTTTCATAATTACTCTCCTCAAGAAAATATTATCATACACTCGCCCGTTTTTGCGGCGGGTGCGTTTTTATTTATCGGTATTGGTATAAACGCCCGAGAATACGGCATATATTGTAACAAATTTATGTATTGAGGTGTTATTTATTGAAGGACTATATCGAGGACAGAGTTATGCTGCTTGCGCACTATATCACAGAGCATAACGCCACCGTTCGCAGTACCGCAAAAAAATTCGCACTTTCGAAATCAAGCGTACATAAAGACGTTACGGGACGACTTGCGAAAATAGACCCCGTATTGTACAGGGAGGTGAAAGCCGTGCTCGACAAAAACAAAGCGGAGCGCCACATTCGCGGCGGAATGGCTACCAAGCTCAAATACGAAAGAGCACACCTTAAAGCTTCTTTAAAATGAAAAGTGCAAGTATACAAACCGCAATTATAAACACGGCGGCAAATATACTCCCGAGGTTATTGCTCTTGCCCTTGCCGTTGTTTTGCTCAAGCATACCGTTTCTGCGCAATATTCTTACAAGCGGCTTGTACAAAAGAATTGCCAACGCCGAATTGAGCAGGCATTTTATAATGTTGAACGGCAAAAACACCGGCAAAAGCATTGCGCCCACAGCCGCCCTCGGTATTCCCATATAAAAAGGCGTAACGACATAGTTAAACACCGTCATTGCGAGTGCGGTTGTCACACTGCCGGCGAAAAGCGCCGCAAGCGCGCCCTTAAAGCTTTTGTTTGCGCGGTAAATAATCGCCGCGGTGCAAGCAAACGTGCAGGTTGAAACAACGTTCATAAAAAACCCGTAAAAAAAAGTTTCGCTTATTGTAAGCATTTCCGCCAAGGACACCGCAACCGATATAACCGCGGCACACATCGGGCCGAACATAAAGCCCCCCATAACGATAATCGCGTCCTTGGGGTCGTACTTTAAAAACGAAATAATGCTTATCGGCAAAAGCTTTGCGATAAATACCGCTATGTATGCCATTGCGCACAAAAGCGCGGTAACGGTGAGTTTTTTTGTTTTATTCATAAACATCTCCAAAACATTGAAAGGGTGTAAAACCTTTCGATTTACACCCTTTGCTTTTTCAATAAGGGGCAGTGCCCCGTCATTCGGCGCTTCGGCGGCGGTAACGGCTTGCCTTTTGTCATACCCTGTTTAAAATCGCAAGTGCCGTACCGCAGGGCTTCTTACTCCTTGCCGCTTTCGTTGCCTGCGTCGGTGCTTGCATTTTCGTCCGCTTCTTCTTTTGCGGCTCTCTCCTCGGACCA
>CAZIQC010000187.1:0-3316 GCA_964541335.1 uncultured Oscillospiraceae bacterium | reverse complement strand
AGTACAATCTCCCACTGAAAACGTTGAATGACGGGGCTAACGCCCCTTATTGAACAAGGAGGTTTTGCCGATGTCGAAAACCGAAGCGGAGCTGGAGCGTATCGCCGCGCCCGTATGCGAAAAGCACGGCGTGTATATTTACGCAAGCGAATATAAAAAGGAGGGCGGAGATTATTTTTTGCGCCTTTTTATAGACAAGGACGGCGGCGTGTCGATAGACGACTGCGAAAGGGTAAGCCGCGAGATAAGTCCGCTTCTCGATACACAGCTTGATTTTCTTAAGGAAGCATACATTTTCGAGGTGTCGTCCCCCGGTATCGAAAGGTCGCTTACAAGAGAGTGGCATTTCGACAAGGCGGTGGGAAGTGACGTATCGGTGAGGCTTTTTGCCCCGATTGACGGACAAAAAGAGCTGTGCGGCACGCTTGCGGCAAACAACGAAAACGAAATCGTAATTACAACACAAGGCAAAGAGATGACAATTCAAAAGCGGCAAATATCGCTTGCGAAGCTGTCGTTTAAATTTTAATGGGAGATGGTTGAAAAATGAACAGCGAGCTTATTATGGCAATAGACGCATTGGAAAAGGAAAGAAACATCAACAAGGACATTATGTTTGAGGCTCTGGAGGCCGCACTTCAAACGGCATACAAAAAGAATTTCGGCTCCGGGTACAACTGCTTTGCAAGCGTAAACCGCGAAACGGGCGATATGCGCGTGTATTGCACAAAGGAAGTTGTTGAGGAGGTTGAAGACCCCTCAACGCAAATATCCCCCGAGGAGGCACGGGCGATAAACCGTCGCTACGCGGTGGGCGATATTGTCGAGCTTGAAGCCGACCCCGCAAAATTCGGCAGAATTGCCGCACAAACCGCAAAGCAAATCGTCGTTCAAAAAATTCGCGAGGCGGAGCGCGGCAATATGTATAACGAATACAGCGACAAGGAAAACGACGTTATGACCGGCAAGGTTGAAAAGCTTGACCGCCGCGGCGTGCTCATAGACCTCGGTTCCGCGGAGGCGTTGCTTACGGCATCCGAGCAAATTCCCGGTGAGGTTTACACCCCCGGAAAGCATATAAAGGTATACGTTTTCGAAGTTAAGAAAACAACCAAAAACGTGAGCCTTATGGTTTCGCGCACACACCCCGGTCTTGTGAAAAAGCTTTTTGAGAAAGAAGTTCCCGAAATCGCCGACGGAACGGTTACAATAAAAAGCATTGCTCGCGAGGCCGGAAGCCGCAGTAAGCTTGCCGTATATTCGGAAAACGAGAATATTGACCCCGTGGGCGCGTGCGTCGGGCAAAAGGGCATTCGCGTGGCGGAAATCGTTGAGGAGCTTAACGACGAAAAGATTGACGTTATACGCTACAGCGAAAATCCCGAGGAATACATCAGCGCGGCGCTCAATCCCGCGAAAGTGCTCAGCGTGGAAATAAACGAGGAGGCAAAGTCCGCCGTTGTTACCGTGCCCGAGGCACAGCTCTCGCTTGCAATCGGCAAGGAGGGGCAAAACGCACGCCTTGCCGCACGCCTGACAGGCTGGAAAATAGACATAAAGAGCGAAAGTGCCGACGGGAAGGAATGATATAAATGGCTGTTCCATTGCGGATGTGCGTTGTATGCCGCACAATGAAGCCCAAAACCGAGCTTTACCGCGCGGTGCTTTGCGAGAACGGCGCCAAAATCGACCTTTCCGGCAAGGCGCACGGACGCGGAGCATACATATGCAAAACGGGCGGTTGCATAGAAAAAATGGACAAAACGCACGCCTTTGACCGCGCATTCAAAAAAAATGTGGCGGCATATATAAACGAAAAAACTATGAAAGAAATGATTGAATGAACGATAGATTATTGGGAATGTTGGGGCTGGCGGTGCGCGCGGGCAAGGTGCGCTTCGGCGCATTTATGACGGAGAGGACCGTTTCCGAAAACAAGGCGGAGCTTGTCATAATCGCCGAGGACTGCGGTGCGTCCAACGCACGCAAAACGGAAGCCGTGTGCAAGAATGCGTCCGTTCGGCGCATAGTATACGGCAGCAAGGAGGATATCTCGCGCGCCGTGGGCAAAAAAAATCTGCCGATGGTGTGCGTGTGTGACAAAAGCTTTGCGGATGCTATCGTTAAAATTTACGGAGGTGTTGTTAAATGATCGCAAAACAAAAGGTCAGTGCTGTGGCAAAAGCGATTGAAATTCCCGGAAAGGAAATAGTAAAAATTCTCAAGGACGTTATGGGAATTTCCAAAAGCTCGGCGTCATCTCTCGACGCGGACGAGATGAGCGTTGTTATGGAATATTATACTCAAAAGTTTGACGACGGTACAACAATCGAAGAATATGTCGAGGCATGCCGCGCAAAGCAAAAGGAAAAAGAAAAGGAAGCCGAGCAAAAGGCTGCCGCCGAGCGAGAGGTCGCACCCGAGGAGGATTTTGCGCCGCATAAAAACGTGCGCTATGTCGACACTCGCACAAACGCCGTGGATATCGACGTGCAGCTTGCCAAGGAAAAGGCCGAAAAGCTTGCCCCCGAAATCAAAGACACGGAAACAAATAAGCAGCGCATAAAAAAGAGCAACAAAAACAAACAGCCAATGCAGAAAAAGGCTGTTCAAAAGCCCGAGCCTCCCAAGCCGAAAAAGGAAAAGCTGCACATCGTTATTCCCGATACGATTACCGTGGGCGACCTTGCCCAAAAGCTTAAGCTTGGCGCAACCGAGGTAATAAAGCGGCTTATGCAGCTCGGTATAATGGCGGCAATCACACAGGATATCGACTACGATGTGGCGGCTCTTGTTGCCGAAGACTGCGGCGCCGAGGTTGAGCGCGAAATTATAATAACCGAGGAGGATCGCCTTTTCGAAGAAGCCGAAGCTCCCGACGACGAAAAAGACCTTGTGCCGCGTCCGCCCGTTGTGGTGGTAATGGGGCACGTAGACCACGGTAAAACAAGCCTGCTCGACGCCATTCGTTCAACAAACGTAACCGCGGGCGAGGCGGGCGGTATAACACAGCATATCGGTGCTTATATGGTGAATATAGACGGCAATCCCATAGCCTTTTTGGACACTCCCGGTCACGCGGCGTTTACGGCAATGCGTGCACGCGGCGCACAGGTTACGGATATTGCGATATTGGTTGTTGCCGCGGACGACGGCATTATGCCGCAAACGATTGAGGCAATAAACCACGCCAAGGCGGCAGAGGTCAGCATTATAGTTGCAATCAACAAAATAGATAAGGACGGCGCAAACCCCGACCGCGTAAAGCAAGAATTAACCGAGCACGGTCTTGTTCCCGAGGAATGGGGCGGCGACG
>CAZIQC010000186.1:0-3326 GCA_964541335.1 uncultured Oscillospiraceae bacterium | reverse complement strand
GGCTTAAGGAGGCGGGCTATTCGGACGAAGAGGTGGACACCGCCGCAAGAAAGGTGTCGGGCTATACGGGCGGCATTACCGTTGTAAACAATAATTACGGCATAACGGCGGGGTCGGCTTACGAGGTGCGCAAGGGAACGGAGCAGTCGCTTGAAAAGCTGGCAATGCAAGGAGTTTTGTAATGAGCTATGTTAAAATAAAAGATTTGATAATCGGCAGCAACACACGCACAATGCTTACCGCGATAAACGATACGGGAAGCGGAAGCGTAACCAAAAGGAGCGAAAACTATTTCGGCTTTGACGGGTGCGAGGATTTTGATATAACGTTCAACGCACGCACCGTTACGGTGACGGGAACGCTTTTCGGAGAAAGCTTTAAAGATATTTCCGCACTGAAGAGATTGCTTACGGAGGCGTGCAATCCGAAAGAGGAAATACAGCTTTGCTATAACGATGGGTGCAAAAGCTACTATTCTCCCGCACGTGCAGAGGGACTTCCGACATTTTCCAAGGTGACAAACGTCGTATACAGATTTATCGTATACTTTAAGCTGTGCAAATTTTGGTGGTACGGCGAAAAAACAAGCGTCCCCGTGATGAAACGCGAAAATAACCTTTTCGGCACGTTTTCTTTGCCGCGCGCATTTACGAAAGCCACAATGGGATGTACTGCTTATAACGGCGGCGCGGTATCTACGCCGCCGTTGTTTACAATTAAGGTTTTAAAAGCGAGAACCGCGGATTTCACCGTTTTAAACGCTACCTACGAAAGGCATATCACAATAGAGAGTTACGCCGCCGAGCCAGGCGAAACAATTACGGTGGACTGCGAATATTGCACGGTAATATCGGATAAGAACGGAAGCTTGGCGCAGTATCTTACGGAAGACAGCACTTTTTTTCACCTTGAAAAGGGAAAAAACGAAATAACCTTTTCCACTGCGGACGAAGCCTGTGCCGTCTATCGGGAAAAGTATATGGGAGTGTGATTTTATGGGCGTAAGCATTGCGTGCTACAGGGTAAACTCGGGAGAGCTGTGGGGACGCTGCAACGTTATCTCTAAATACAAATATGCAATATGGAACAGGCGGTTTTACGCAGTTGGCTCGTTTGAAATAGCTCTTTCGGACGATTGCGGTATAAAGCCCAATGATATTGTGCGAATGGATAACCTAAGCGGAATTGTAATGAAAACGGACACCTCCGCGGAGGGCACGGTTATATACGGCTACGACCTTAAGGGACTTGCCGCCCGCAGAATGACAACGGAAAAAATCGTCACCGCAGGCGCAAATGTGGAAGAAGAATTTATAAGCCTGGCAATAACGCTGCTTAATACCGATAAAAAGAAAATAGAGGGAATGAAAATCGCCGCCGCAAAAGGAATTGCGGCAAATTTTTCCGAGGAAACGCAAATAAGCGCGCAAAGGCTGTCCGACGTTTTCGAAGCATACGGAACAAAATACGGCGTTGGGTGGGATATAGTGTGGCAACCGATCTCGCGCACAAAAAACGAAATGCTGTTCACCTGCCTGTCGCCGACGAAAAGAAGAGATATGTCGGTATCGACCGACAACCGAAACATCACAAGACCGCACCGTATTACGGATATATACGACGCCTGTAACAGCACCGCGGAAAATAAAAATACGGAGGCTTCCGGTACGGAGCTTTACGAGGGAACGCAAATAACCTCTCCCACCGACTGCATAACGGGAGAGGCAACGGCGCAAAGCAGCGAATTTTCTCTCGGAGATATTGTAACGGTGCGGGTGCTTTCGACAGAGGCGGAACTTCAGGTTACGCAAATGCAATACATATATGAACAAAACAGGCACATCATCGTGCCGACATTCGGCGAAAGCAAGAAAAATATAATAAAAAAACTTATGGGAGGGTAACAAATGGGATATACGGCAAGCTTTTTCGACAGTGTTTTGCGAGAAGACGGCACATATACCGTAACCTACGGGCGTGATGATATAAACGCCGTTGCGCAAAATATTGTCGGCGCGGGAATTGCACCGTTTCCGAGCAAGGATACCTACACAACGTCCGAGCTTAATGAGCTTACCGCCGCCATAGTGCGCAAGGGCACTGAAATGACGGGTTTAAGCGTAGAGCTGACGGACGGAGGTGTGCATATCGGGCAGGGCATTGGTTATTTTGCAAACGGGGCAACCGTTTCCGTCGATGTCGACGGAGTGAATTTGGCATATGAGGTTTCGTCGAATACACGTTACGTTGCGGCGGTGTTTAATTCCACACTCAATACCTGCACGTTTTCCGTTACAGATGACTGCCCGACCGACAGCGACGGAATATACACATTATGCCTTGCCGCGATTACGGCGGGTGAGGTAACGGACAAGCGCACATTTGCCACAATGAAGGTTGCCTCCGACGCGCCGCACGTGATACAGCAAGCTTCCGTTGTTATTCCGTATACCGGAACGACCAAGGAAGCGGGAGCGCTTCTTTACAGCTTGCCGCTTATATCGTCAAGCTTTAAGCATATAGATATAAAATTGTATGTAGGTGACACGTTGTGGTGCGTAAGCGGAGTCGATCTTGTTGCCGATACAAAATATTCGTGCTCGTCGGGAAGCCTTGGCTCAATGGGCGCTAGTACATCGGGCAGCGGAAATGTGCGGATAAACACACTGAGAAATCAGGAAACGGATGTAACCTACAAAATCGAGGGCGAATACTTAAATTTTTATCAAATCGGGAGCGACAATAACGGAAGCCAAAGCCCTTTAAAGGTAACTCTTTCGTAGGAGGAAAAGACAATGTATATAAAACAGGGAACAACGCCCACGCTTTCGGTAATATTGAAAAATGCCGAAAAGGCGAAAAATATTATCTTTACCTTGCAAAAGGCGGACGTGACAATAAAAAAAACTTATCCCGACGAGGTGAGATATTCGAACGGAAAATATTATCTTTCTTTTTCTCAGGAAGAAACACAAAGCCTCGGCGACGGCATAGCCTTGCTGGAGGCTCAGGTAAATTTCCCGCGCGGGCGGGCGGCGAAAACAAAGAAGCTTATTGTTTGTATCGATGACAGCGTGTATACCACACCCGTGGAAAAAGGGGACTTCGACCCCGACGGTGCGGAGGTTGAAATGACGCTTGACAATATCTTCATCGGGGCGGACGGGATAACCTTTGTTCCCGTTTGCACGGTGGAAGATAATGTACTCAACATAGAATGGACAAATAACGGCGGCGCGAAAAATCCCGCCGCGGTAGCATTATGCGCCCCGCAAGGCGAAAAGGGAGAACGCGGCGACACGGGTGCACAGGGCTACACGCCCAAG
>CAZIQC010000185.1:0-3330 GCA_964541335.1 uncultured Oscillospiraceae bacterium | reverse complement strand
CCATATACAGCCCGTCGAGCCACATTTGCTCGGGACGCCACTCCTTATGCCAAAAGCCGCCCTTTTCGTTGCGCGCCCAGTTGCGAATGTTTGCCATCATCATATGAAGCGCGGCACTGTACTTTTCTTCGTGCGTTCTTTCATAAAGCGGAAAAAGCAATATCGCCGCCATATAATCGTCGAGCGCGCCTTTCATATATCTGTCCACAATGCCGGGTGCTTTTACAATGCTGTCAACCCAGGTTTTCATATAGTCGAAATATTTTTCGTCGCCGCACACCTCGTACAGCTTCGTAAGTCCCGAGTTAAACACCCCCGCGTGATAATGAAATCCGCCCTTGGGGGGAATGTCGGCGGCATTCGGATATTTTTTTAACATCATATCGCCCGCCGCTCGCCCGTAGCGCAACGCCGCCGTCGCGGTTTCGGTATTATTCATAAAAACGGCCACCTTTCTGTGCTAAATTATAACACGCGGCGTGCGCGGTTTCAACGGTGGTTTTCTTACATTTGCACACAATTTCTTACATTTACATTCCGTGTCTTTCCTTTATGTTCCCTTTTTTTCCTTATGTGCTAAGCTTATCTCCGATTACCGTTTGCAATGAATTTGTTTTGCTTTTGGGGTGAAATTTCGCGGCGTTATTGTTTAGTTTTGCACCTGTAAAGCGTTTTTGCCTTACAGCCTCGTTTTTCGCAATTACAACCCGAAATGCTTCGTACCCCGTCGCCCGCCTTGCCCCAACTTAAAAATTTGCCGATACGCGCTTATTTGGTTTGACAAATTCCCGAAAAAGATATATAATAGAAGAAGATTTATTTTAAAGGATGATGATAATGCATTGGTCAGAAGAAATTGCGCAAAGAATTATCGCGCGCAACCCCGATAAGCCCGAATATGTGTGCGCCGCCGGGATAAGCCCGTCGGGTTCTGTTCATATAGGTAATTTTCGCGATATTGCCACAAGTTATTTTGTTGTGCGCGCTCTTCGCAAAATGGGTAAAAAAGCAAGGCTTCTTTTCTCCTGGGATGAATTTGACAGACTGCGCAAGGTTCCCGTCAACGTTGCCAAGGCAAACTCCGATATGGAAAAATACATCGGTTGCCCTTACGTTGATGTGGAAAATCCGTTTACCGACGCGCCGCAGTTTGAAAATTACGCCGAATATTTCGAAAACGAGTTTGAACGCGCTATCGTAAAATTCGGCATAGATATGGATTACCGCCACCAGGCGCAAATGTACAGAAGCGGCAAATATACGGAATATGTATTGCTTGCGCTTTGCCGCAGAAAAGAGATTTTCGATATTTTGGACAGTCATCGCACGCAAACCGCGCAAGACGGCGAGCGCGACGCTTACTATCCCGTCAGCATATATTGCCCCGTTTGCGGAAAAGACACCACAAAAATCCACTCTCTTTCCGAGGATTGCACCGTGGCGCAATTTTCGTGCGAATGTGGGCACAGCGGCGATTTCGACTTTACAAAGGATTTCAACTGCAAGCTTGCCTGGAAGGTCGATTGGCCTATGCGCTGGATGTACGAAGAGGTCGATTTTGAGCCGGGCGGCAAGGATCACGCCGCAAAAAACGGAAGCTACGACACAAGCAAGGATATATCCAAAAAGATTTTCGGATATGACGCGCCCGTTTTCCAAGGGTACGAGTTTATCGGCATAAAAGGAACAACCGGGAAAATGTCGGGTTCGTCGGGGCTTAATCTTACGCCGGAAACACTGCTTAATCTTTATCAGCCCGAGATTATTTTGTGGCTTTATTCCAAAACCGAGCCGTTAAAGGCATTCGACTTTTGCTTTGATGACGGCATTTTGCGCCAGTATTTCGAATTTGACAAAATGTATACCGCCTGGAAAGACGGCACGTGCGACGAACGCACCGCCGACATTATGTATAACACCACCGTCGGCGAGCGCACCCTTTCCACCGTGCCTATGTCGCTTTTGGTACAGCTTGGCTCGGTTGTGAATTTCAACGTGAAAATGCTTGAAATCGTGTTCGAAAAAATCGGCACTCCGTACAAATATCAAGACTTTGCCGACAGGCTTAAGCGTGCCGAATTTTGGCTTGAGCATTGCTCGCCCGAAAACGTCAACAAACTGCGCACAACACGCAACTGGGAGCTGTACAACACACTTTCCGACACGGAAAGGGAGCTTATCGCCGAGCTTCACGCTTATCTGGCAAAGGGCGGCTATACGCTCGACGAGCTTAATTCCGAGCTTTACGCAATACCGAAGCGCGTTGTTACCACAGCGGACGACAAAGAGCTGAAAGCCGTTCAGGGAAGCTTTTTCAAAACGGTGTACAAGCTGCTTATCGACAAAGAACGCGGACCGAGATTGTATCTCTTCCTTTTTGCCGTGGATAAGGAAAGCTACATCAGCTTGCTTGATTTTTCAACCCCGATGACCGAGGAGGAAAAATCCCCCGTGCAAGCTCCCGAACCTGAGCCGGAAGCGGAGGAAAAAACCTACGGCGAGGCGGACGAGGTGTTGCCCGTTAAAGACGAAATCGAGCTTGATGATTTCTCCAAGCTGGATTTGCGCGTATGCAAAATTTTAAAAGCGAACGACATTCGCAAGTCGAACAACTGCTTAAAGCTTACTCTTTTCGACGGATTGCGCGAGCGCGTAATCGTGTCGAGCATTAAGCACGATTATACGCCCGAGGAGCTTGTCGGGCGCAAGATAATCGTTATCGCAAACCTTAAGAGTGCGCGCCTGTGCGGTGTTACAAGCGAGGGAATGTTGCTCGCGGGAACAAACAATGCCTGCGGTTGCAAGGTTATATTTGTTGACGATATGATTCCCGAGGGAACACAGATAAAATAAATAAACAAAACATATTAAAAGGTGCGCTGTAAACATCGGTTTACAGCGCACCTTTTTCAGTTTACCTCCATATGCCGCCCGAGAAACAACGCCGCACTTTGGCACAGCTTGGTTTCAAGCTCGCTCGGCGTTTGGTGCTGTTTATCCGACACCATCATCACGCTTCCTATGGTGTCGCCTTCGCTGATTATCGGGGCAACAACCCCCGCAAAATATTTGTCCGTACCCTCAACAACGGGGATATTGTTTTCGGATGGCGCGGCGGTGAAAATATGCTTGCTTTCAATTCTTTTTTCCACATCGGAGCTTATGCGCTTGTCGGCAAGCTCTTTTTTCGACGCACCCGACACCGCAATTACACTGTCTTTATCCGATATAACCACCGCATTCCCGCTTGTTTTGGCAAGCGCTTCGGCATAATTTGCGGCAAAGTCGCCAAGCTCTCCTATGGGAGAATATTTTTTAAAAATAACCTCG
>CAZIQC010000184.1:0-3357 GCA_964541335.1 uncultured Oscillospiraceae bacterium | reverse complement strand
CGAGCGGCTCAAACACGGTGAATAATGACCACGCGGAGAAATACAATGCCGACGGCGAAGCGGCGGCAATCCATTCCGTGGCTGTTATGAAAACTGCCGATATGCTCTCGGGAGATGTTAAAGATATTGTAAAAAGTCCCGATATAACAGCCGTGAGCAAGGCAAACGGTGTAACTCTTTCGTGGTTGGGTAATAGCTTCAGCGGAACAACCTCGTTCGACGTTTACCGCGACGAAACAAAGATTGCCACGGTTGACGGAACAACCGTGGGAAGTTACACAAACGATAACGATACATATACATACAACGACGTGTACTTTGACACGCTGGAACAGCTTCTTAAAGAAATCGGTGAGCCGACAGCGAGTGTGGATACAGACCATACATACTGCGTTAAAGCGGGCACGGTAACAAGCGCAACCGTAACCGCAAAGCCCGATACAAGCAAAATAGCGTATTATACGTTTTCCAACGCGATAAATTTTACGAGCGGAGAGGGTCTCAACGGTGGCTCGCAGACCAACTGGAGCGATATAAAAAAGACGGGCTTGCAGATAGACGGTCCGAAAGCGTACGCTACGAAAAATACTGACACGACGAGCATTACTTTAACAAATAATTCGGACACCAAAACAGTAACGACAAAATATTCTGCGGAAAGCCCCACGCACAGAAAAACGATTTATGTTGACAATGCGGACGGAAAGAATGCGGCACGTCTTGTTGCCGTACCGAGCGGTTCGAACGGGTATGCAACGGGCTTCGGACTTACGGTAAATTCGACCACGTTTACCGATACAACAGCGCAAGACTACACAATGTGGATAAACGCGTCGCTTCTCGGAATGAGCGGTAAGTACTCGGAATACGGTTGCTTCGGACTTAGCGGAACCTCTTTGAGCGGGTATAAGGACGTATGTGCGGATAAAGACGGTGTTGACATTACGCCTGACAGTTATTACGCGGAGCATTTGGATAACGGCACATTCTCTTATGTAGTACCGTCAACCGCAACCGGAGCGGATCGTTACGCAACATATAAGTTTAAAATGAACAAAGTTTTAAATAACCAATCGGGTTCGAGGAATTTGTCATTCTATGCACCGAGCGGCTCAAACACGGTGAATAATGACCACGCGGAGAAATACAATGCCGACGGTGAAGCGGCGGCAATCCATTCCGTGACTGTTATGAAAACTGCCGACTATCTGCCCCCGAATGAAGAGGTTATCGATACGGAAAGCGCGGAGGCAAAGCTCTCCGCCGCGGCAGAAGCACTCACAATTACGCGCGAGAACGAAACAAGCGACATTCCGCTTGACACCACGGGCACGGGCGGCACGAAGATAACGTGGTCATCGTCGAATACAGCCGTTGTCGGGAACGACGGCAAGGTATACCCCAAGGTGGGCGAGGCGCAGTCGGCAACGCTTACGGCAACCATCACGCTGGAGGGCTACTCGGGAAGCAAAACGAAAACCTTTACCGTAAACGTGCCCGCCGTTATGGATTACGAGATAACGGGCGTTAAGCTTACGGGCAGTGACACTGTTGTCGATACCGCCCTTGTTGCGGGAAAAACGCTTAAGAAAATATCCGTGCGCCGCTATTCCGAAAGTAAAACAAGCCTTACGGCAATTGTTGCGCTGTATGACGGCAACAAGCTTGTAAACGTTGTTTCCGAACAGGTGTCTGCCGCAAGTATTGCAAAATACGGCTATGGTGACATTGAGCTTACAACGGGCTTAACCTTGCCCGCGGAAATTAGCGAGAACCACAGCGTAAAAATTTATTTGACCGACAATAAGCTTACACCCCTTGCTATGAAACACACGGTAACACCCGCCCCTGCGGCGGGCGTTACCGTATATATGGCGGGAGACTCCACAATGCAATCCTATACGGATGACTACTATCCCCTCCAAGGCTGGGGTAACGAGCTGAGCAGTTATTTAAGTGCAAACGTAACCGTGGACAACACGCAGTCGATGGGCGGCAGAAGCACAAAATACTTTATCGCGGAGGGAAGACTCGACGCGATCAAAAAAAAAATCAAACGCGGGGATTACCTCTTTATACAGTTCGGGCATAACGACGGCAAATATCTAACCACCCAAGCCGATACCTCGTATTGGAAAGACGGAGCGAAGAAGAATATAAACATTCACACCTCGATAGGCACATATCAAACCGCCGAAGCCGCAAAGGCGCTTGACGGGGACAACACAAGCTATTTTGCCTATCTTGAAAATTACGTCGATGTGGCACGAAATGCGGGTGCAACGCCCGTGCTTTTTACAAGCTTTAACCGCGCCTATACAACGGAGGACAACCTCCAGGGCTACCCCGAAGCAATGCGTGCCTTTGCCAATGCGCACAACGTTTTGCTGATAGATACAACCAAGCTCTCGGTTGAGGTGTACAACAAGGCGATTGAGGTTGGAACGGCAAAGGTGACGAAGGGAACGGTTGATACGAAGGAGCACTTTGCGCAAAACCTGTTTTTGTGCTTAACCGCGAACGACGCGCGCTATACGTCCGACACCCGCTTTGCAAACTCCAAGTATAAAGACGGCATAGTGGACCTTACACACTTTAACATATACGGCGCAAAGGCGCGTGCAAGGCTTGCCGCGGCGGCACTTCGCGAGGCGGGATGTCCGCTCGGCGGATATGTAACCGAAACAATGAGCACTACACAGGTTATAGCCGATGTTGTGGATAATATCCCCACGCCGTACTACGGAGCGGTAGCAACGAACAGCTGACGCACCCCACCCGAAGCCTCCCCCCAAGCGCATAAAAAAAGCCTTTTGGCTCCCTTGCCTAAAGGGAGCTGTCGCAAAGCGACTGAGGGATTGTTGAAAATTGATTTAATCAGTGTTTACTGAGGGGGAGGTGTCAAGCCTTAAGCAACCGAAAAAATAAGCGTAGCGTTTTTTTCGGAAAAGGAGGAATAAGCATTGCGAGGCTCGGGCGTAAGCCAAGCCGTAGCCTTTGCTTAATCCGACGCCGAGAGGGGGCAATACCCCCCCTGTAGCGGCGACACCCCAACCCGAAGCCTCCCCCCAAGGGGGAGGTGTCAAGCCACAGGCTTGACGGAGAGGGGGAAATCCCCCAAAGTGCATTTCTGCACTGTGACGCAACAAATGCTTGCGCATTTGAATAAAAAAATCGCGGTGCGATTTTAACCGAAATTATTCATTATTCATCATTCATTTTTCATTTCGAATAATGAATAGCCTCCCTTGCGATACAGGATAACCCTTGCCCGAACGGGCAAGCCGGTTTTACCGAAAGGAAAACAACAATGAACAAAAAGAGATTTATTTCACTTATAACGGCGGTGCTTATGCT
>CAZIQC010000183.1:0-3395 GCA_964541335.1 uncultured Oscillospiraceae bacterium | reverse complement strand
AGGATTCGAACCCAGACAAACAGAGTCAGAGTCTGTCGTGCTACCCTTACACAATTCGGCAATACATAAATATTACCTATCTAATATACTACCGAAAATGCAATTTGTCAACATTTTTTTGAAAAGTTTTTCATTATCGGGGGAAAATCCGCCTCCGTTCGATAAAATTTGACGCAAAACAACAAAATTTGTTTTTTTCTCTTGTACGAATTGTTTTTTTGTGTTATACTGATTGAAAGAATATATGTATTACTTACGGTGGAGGGGTTATTTATGGAAAACGGCAGCTATAAAAATATTACGCCTTTGAAAAAGAAAAGAACCAAAATTACGTTTTCTGCGGCGATTGTTCTTTGCGCGGTAGTTTTCGTTGTGGGAATACTTATCGGCAGAGCGGCGGCGGGAAGCAAGCAAACAAAGGAAATGACCAAACGCCTGCAAGACCTTGAGCAGGAGCAGGAAATAGAGCTTTCGCGAATGGAAACGGAGCTTGCCACATACAAGTCCGAGATAAGCCGCGTTAAGGGCGAGCTGGCACAGTATAAGCAAAGCGAGGCGGACGAAAAGCGCAAGCAAAAGAAAGAGGACGAGGAGCAAGCAACGGACGATAAGTCGGACGAGGGCGACGCCGCCCCCGCAGACGAAGCCGACAAGGCGGCAAAGCCCGATAAGGACACCGTCCCCGACAAAACGCAAAAGAGCGGCGCGGGAAGAAAAATTCTTATAACGGTGCTTGTTGTAATCATACTTGTGTGCCTGGGCGTGGGCGGAAGCATTATTTTCCGTCGCGGCGAAGAAGAGCTTGATGACGACGAGAACGAGGAAGACGAGTACGAAGAGTATGATGAGTACGACGAGGACGAAGACGAGGACGACGAGGAGTAAGCGTAACAACGGAGGATTGCTGTGAAAAAGATATATAAATCCACTGTCGACAAAAAGCTGTGCGGGGTGTGCGGCGGCATTGCCGAATATTTCGGTATCGATCCCACGCTTGTGCGGCTTATATGGGCAATATTCGCGGTGTGCTTCGGGTCGGGAATTGTGGCATACATAATAGCCGCACTCGTATTACCAAAGGATATTGACGTGTATTGATACGAATACGACAACGTAAGCCGTGTACCCCCCCGTGGGGCAACACGGCTTGCTTTTTAAGGAAAAATTAACGCGGAGGAAAACAATGATATATGTAATGCAAATTGTGAACACGCACGGCATACACGGCGAGGTTAAAGCCCTACATTATACGGACGGGGAAGCTTTTTTCAAAAAAGTGAAAACCGTATATAAGGAGGACGGCACGCCGATGGAGCTTTTATCGCACAGATTTTCCAAAGGTGCGGTTCTGCTTCGCTTGGCGGGGATTGACACAGCGGAAAAAGCCGAGCAGATGAAATTTACGCGGCTGTATGCCAAAAAGGAGGATTTGCCCCGCCTTCCCGACGGGGAGCACTACTTTTTCGAGCTTATCGGGCTGACGGGTGTTTTACCCGACGGAAGCATTCTCGGCAAAATAACCGACGTTGTCGAGAACAACGCGGCAAATTTGCTGGAATTTACCAAAGAAAACGGAAAAAAGGTGCTTATTCCGAATATCGGCGCATTTGTAAGCGAAACAAACGTTGCCGCCGGGAAAATATATATTACACCGGTTGAGGGATTGATTGAAAATGAAATTTAGTGTGCTTACCCTTTTCCCCGAGATGATGGCGGCACTGGAGGAAAGCGTTATCGGACGAGCGGTGAAAAAGGGTATAATCGAAACGGAATATGTAAACATACGCGATTTTTCCGAGGATAAGCACCGCCGTGTGGACGACTATCCCTACGGCGCGGGCGGCGGTATGGTAATGCAGCCGCAGCCCATATACGACGCATACAAAAGCGTTGTCGGCGAAGAAAAGCCGCACGTTATATATATGTCGCCCCAAGGGAAAACGCTTACTCAGCAAAAAGCGCGCTCGCTTTCGGAGCTTGAGCATATTGTTATTCTTTGCGGGCATTACGAAGGTGTGGACGAGCGCGTTTTGGAACAAATCGTCGATGAAGAAATTTCCATAGGCGATTATGTGCTCACCGGCGGCGAGCTTCCGGCAATGGTGCTTATCGACTGCGTTTGCCGTATGGTGGAGGGCGTGCTCGACAGCTCCGAAACCGCCGAAGCGGAAAGCCATTACAACGGACTTTTGGAATATCCGCAATATACACGACCGCCCGTTTTTATGGGAAAAGAAGTCCCCGAAATTCTGCGCGGCGGTCATCACGCGAATATCGAAAAATGGCGGGCGGAGCAAAGCTTAATCCGCACATATTTGAAACGTCCCGAATTGCTCGACGCCGAAAAAACGAAGCAAGCGCTCAATCTTATCGAAAAAGCGCAAAAAAGATAAAATAGTTATACTTTTTAATATTATATAACAAGAAAATATTCCTTGACGATAGTATAATTTTATTTAAGGAGGGGATAGTATGTTATATCCTAAAATCGGTATAAGACCGACAATCGACGGCCGCTGGGGCGGCGTAAGAGAAAGTCTTGAGGAGCAAACGATGAATATGGCACGTGCGGCCGCAAGACTTATCGAGGAAAATGTTTTTTATGCGGACGGCACGCACGCACAGTGCGTTATCGGCTGTACCACAATCGGCAGCGGTGCCGAGGCGGCAAAGGTTGCCGAGCAGTTTTCAAGCGAAAACGTTGTCGCAACGCTTGCGGTAACACCGTGCTGGTGCTACGGCAGTGAAACTATGGATCTTGACCCCAACACAATCAAGGCGGTGTGGGGCTTTAACGGAACGGAAAGACCCGGCGCGGTTTACCTTGCGGCGGTAATGGCGGCTTTTGCACAGCGCGGCTTGCCCGCATTTTCAATCTACGGGCACGAGGTATGCGATAAGGACGACACAACCGTTCCCGAGGACGTTAAGGAGAAAATTTTGCGCTTTGCGCGGGCGGCTCTTGCCGTAGGTCAAATGAAAAACAAGGCATATGTAAACCTCGGCGGTGTGGCAATGGGTATTGCGGGCAGCTTTTGCGACGCAAGCTTTATGCAAAAATATCTCGGTATTCGCGCGGAATGGGTCGACCTTACGGAAATTGTGCGCCGTATAACGCTTGAAATTTACGACCACGACGAATACGACAAGGCAATAAAATGGATTAAGGAAAATTGTAAGGAAGGCTTCGACAAGAACGCCGGCAAAAACTTCCCCGAAATCATCAAAAAGTCAAAGGTTATTCCCGCGGATAAGGATTGGGAATTTATCGCCAAGTTTACCATTATCGTAAACGATATTCTCCACGGCAATCCCCGTTTGGCACAGATGGGCTGGAAAGAAGAGGCTCTCGGCAGAAACGGTGTTGTGGGCGGCTTCCAGGGGCAGCGTATGTG
>CAZIQC010000182.1:0-3399 GCA_964541335.1 uncultured Oscillospiraceae bacterium | reverse complement strand
CACCAGGCAGTCGGGCATATCGGCGTGAAAAGCGTCTCTCATATTTCCGCCGCCCATATTTTGCGGCGGCATTTCTCCGCCGTTTTGCATATCGGGCATATCGGGCGGTTGCGGCATTTCTCCGCGCACGGGTTCAAAAAAGGGTATTTCGCCGTCGGCTTTTTCATCCCACGGCTTTTGGGGTGCGTCGCTTGGAGTTGCATTTTCACGCGGCTGTTGTGCATTGTTTTTCCGCCGTTCGGCGTTTGGGGGCTGTTTGTCAAATCCGCCGCCGTTCTCGGGGGGCATTTCGCCCTCTCCTCCGAAGCCCTGCGGGGGATTTCCCGGCATATCCTGTCCGCTTCTTCCGCCGGTGGCATTTATTGCGTCATCGGAGGAAACAATTTTTATATTTCCGTCATTTATCGTAAGAATGTTTTTGCTTTCCATACCCTCGGTCGATTTTGTAATGTCTATAACGGTGTCATCGCCCGATACCGTTAAATTACCGTGCGCGGAAATTCCCTTTTCGTATTTTGAAGCCAGCTTGAGCACTCCTCCCGAAAGCTGCGCCTCGTCTTGGCAATGTATTGCGTGCGACGCGGAATTTACCGTTATTTCACCGCCGCCGACACACAGCATCCACTCGGCATTTATTCCCTTGGTGGATTTTTCAAACTCAACGTCCGCGGTGTTTTCAAAGCCGGGGGAATTCGGCATTTTATCGGACGTTGCGTCTGCGTTTTGATTTTTTTGCGGGGTTTCCGTCGGCTCGCCGTTTGTTTCGATATTGAGCGCGCCGCCCTCGATAATTACTATCGATTCCGAGTCTATGCCGTCGCCCACGGCTGAAATATTGACGTTTCCGCCCGTCATTTTAAATGTGTTGTTCACGTGTATTCCGTCGCCGAACGCCTCTATATCGATATTGCCGTTTTCCACGGTAAGATTGCCCGTCGACTTAATCGCGTGCCCCGCCTTTGATACAACCCTCAGCGTGCCGCCGCCCTTTATCTCTAAATTATCTTTTGAATAAATTGCCCCTTTCTCGCTGTTTTCGGCGGTAAGGGTGTTAAGTGTGTCCGCAGTTACGGTTATATAAGCCTTGTCCGCGCTTTCAATGTATATGCACGGTCCGTTTGCAGTTGTTATTGACGCGCCGCTTAACCTAAGCTTAACCTTTTCGTCCGTCGACACGGTTATGCACCCGTCCGAAAGCTCGCCCGTAACGGTAAAATCTCCGCCCGATGTAATTAAAACATTTGTGCCGTCTGTGCTTACGCCGTCACCCGTTGCGGTTAAATCGGTAAGGCTTATCTCCCCCGTGTTTTCTTTCCAAGAATTGTCTTCATCCTTGTCTGACGTAATGCTGACCATATTCTTGTCCTCGTCCCATTCGACATCAAGCCCGAAGCTTTCGGAAATTGCGCGCAGCGGAACAAGCGTCCTCTCGGAGGAGAGCTGCGGCGGCACTTCCAAAGAAACCGTTTCCGATACGGCGTTTCCGTTTTCGTCTGTTTTGCCCTTATCTACGGTAAGCTCGTTTGAGCCAACCTGCACGGTAATCGTTTTCGAGCTTTTTCTCGCGGTTACGGTTTGCGTTTCGTTGTCCCATTTAACAAGTGCGCCTATCTCCTCAAAAATTTTTCTCAGCGGAACCATTGTGTGTCCGTCGATGATTTCGGGGGCTGTGTCAAACTCTATTATTTCCCCGTCCAGCTCTACGGTTATTTCTTTTTCGTCCGCCCAAGCGCACGATGATGACAGCATTGCCGCCGCAATGCCCGCACTCAGTATTGCACACATAAGCTTTTTCATAATTTCCACCCCTTATTTTATTTTTGCCTGAGGCGCAACGGAAAGCACAATGCTTAAATTTCCGTTTCTGCACCGAAGCTCGTTTATAAAATCGCGTTCCCTGTCGTTATCGTACATAACTATGCTGTAGCAAAGCTCAAACAATGAGCCGAGATCGGTTGTCCGAATTTTCGTCAAGGTATATTTTTTCGTATATTTTCGGAGTATTTCGTCAAACGCTCCCTCATAATTGAGATTTTCGGGGATTGTTATTTTAAGTGTTTTTTGCACGTCCTTTTTTTCAAACAGAGAAAACCTCTCCGCCGCAAAAACAACCGCGCACAGCAGCACAACAAATATTGCGCCGTAGCCGTACATTCCCACGCCGCAGGCAAGTCCCGCCGCAATGTCGAAAAATATAAAACCTATATCCCGCGGCTCTCCCGGCGCACTTCTGAACCTGATTATCGAAAGCGTGCCCGCAAGGCTGAACGCCCTCGCCACGTTGCTTCCCACAAATAAAATTATTACCGAAAGTATCGCGGGGAGCATAAGCAACGTAATCGCCAAGCTTCTTTGATAATTTTCATCCTGTGTTTTGTAATATGTAAAGCCTATCGCCGCTCCGAAAAGCAGTGCCGCAAGCATTGTCACGATTGCACCGCTCACCGTTATGTCCGCCGATGTGTTCGATAAAATGTTGTTAAATAAATTATCCATTTTAACCGTTCCTTTCTATATCACCGCGCAGAGCTGCTCTTTTGCCGCACGCCCGTCGGTCATATTCTTAAATTCCGTACCGTATTTTGAAAAGCTTTGTCGCCTTATTCCAAGCTCGGAAAGCATATTCGCAAGCCACAGCGGCTTTGCAAGCGAGGTTTTTATTTCCATAAGGAAAAGGTTTTCTTCAAAAAGCGCCTCTCCGTAATCGCCCTTTTCCAATTTTAAGTCATATCTTCTCGACCGTATGTTCATATCGAACGAAATCCTTAAATCCGAATTATCCTTTTCAAAATAAGCCACCCTGTCGTATGCAAGATAAACTCTCGGCAAAACGTTGTAAAGCTTCAAAAAATATTCTATTTCGTTTATAACCTGAGAATTCATATACGCCTTTTGAGGCGGTGCGATACCCGTTTTTGCAAAGGCGTATGCCTCGTTTAATTTAAGCGTGGTGCGGCGTTTGTTTACAATGCCGTTTACTTTTTTCTTTATTTCAAGATACACACTGCTCTCTTCACTCGGCACTCCGTAAGCTCTCAATCTCAGCTTTTCTTTATATGCCGGCTTTGAAAGAGACTGTCTTATAAGATAATCGTCCGCCGTATCGTAATATATGTTTGACACGGTGTACGGTCTGTCGTCGGCATTGTACGAATCCGTCAGCATATATCGCTTCATATATTCCGTTGCCGCCGTATACGTTTTTTTATCCAAAATATATTTGTGCTCATACCGATTAAATACTTCCTTTGCCACAGATACTCACCCCCGTTATACCGTTTATAACATTTAATTCTTAAAGCAAGCTTAATCAAAAAAATTTTTCCGCAAAAAAAGCAAAGTGACTTTTCCCGTCACTTTGCCTTGGCTCAAGTTATTTAAATCGACTTCCGCCTCCCG
>CAZIQC010000181.1:0-3399 GCA_964541335.1 uncultured Oscillospiraceae bacterium | reverse complement strand
TCCTTATATATATTTTTGAGCGACGGCGGCAGCTCAACCCCGGGCTTAACGGAAAATGCCATTCCGTGCGCCTGATTTGGCTCGTGATAGGGGTCTTGCCCCAGAATTACGATTTTAACGGCGGAATAGGGCGTGGCTTTGAGTGCGGAAAACAAATCGTACATATTCGGATATACGGTGTGACTTGCATACTCCTCCTTTAAAAATGCGCGCAAGCGAATATAGTATTCCTTTTCAAACTCGCCGCCGATTTCCCTATCCCAATCGTTTCCGATTTTAACCAAAGCAATCACTCCTTAAATAAGCCGTTTTTTCATTACGGCACATCGAAAAATTATCTCGCCGCGTCGCATTGTGCTGATACCGCTTTTTGCAAAGCCCTGCGACAGATAAAACCCCTCGGCGGTTATGCTCGAATCGAGCGACAAGCACCCGATTTTGTTTTGCCGTGCATAAGCCTCGGCTTTTTTTAAAAGAGCACTGCCGACACCGTGCCCAAGCATATCCTTGGCGGTAAAAAGTCGGTTGATGTAGCCCGTTTTTTCCATACTTATAAAGCCGATAATCCTTTCGCCGTCAAGTGCAACATAGTTTATGCACGGAAGTAAAGCATTGCGAAAGCGTGTCGCATCCATTTTTGACGGAATCCATGCCGCCAATTCCTCGGGGGAATAGTCATTTGTGCACACCGCGTGAACGGTGTCGTGCATAAGATTGATAACCTTATGTATTTCGTTGAGGTTCATTTTACGTATAAGCATAATCTTCCATATAACATAACCCACATACAAAGAGACGTATGTGGGTTAGTCGCAATCAAATTATTTGAATTTTCTCTTTCTTGCAGCTTCAGACTTTTTTTTGCGCTTTACGCTGGGTTTTTCATAATGCTCTCTCTTCCTGACCTCGGATATTACGCCGGCCTTAGCGCAAGAACGCTTAAATCTTCTCAGGGCGCTATCTAAAGATTCATTATCTTTAACTCTGATCTCTGACATTTCTTACCCTCCCCTCGCAGATTACCGAATACGGCAAGTGCTGCATAAAGTAACATTATAATTATAGCATAAGAAAACGTCGTGTCAAGTGTTTTTTAGAAATCTTTGCCGACGAAATCCAAAAAAATTTACTTATCGAGAGAAAATGCGTAAATCGTGGTGGTGTCGTATTTTTCGCCTTTTTTTACGAAACCGCCGGGAAAATGCGCAAAGCTTGTAAAGTTCGGGAAAGCTTGTGTTTCAAGACACACACCGCCGTGCACGGGATACAACGCATTGTCCTTGCACACGCGCTTGTCGTCAATCATATTGCCCGAGTAAAGCTGAACGGCGGGTCTGTCGGTGAAAAATGTCATTTTGATACCGGTTTTGTCGCCTGTAAGCGTACCGCCCGCGCGCATACCGCAACCGTCAAGCGCAAAGTTGTGATCGTATCCGCCGAAAAGAGTAAGCTGGTGCGCGTCCGAAGAGAAAGCCTGTCCCAACTTTTTTCCGCCGCGCAGGTCAAACGAGGTATTGTCCACTGCCAGCACCTCTCCCGTGGGGAAACACTCGGGGGTGTTGGGTGTGTAAAAGCCTGCGTTAAGCGAAATTGTGTGCTCGGCAACCGTTCCCGAAGCGTGTCCGTTAAGATTAAAGTAGCTGTGGTTGGTCAGATTGATTATGCTATCACTGTCGCAAACGGCTTCATAATGTATTTTTAAAGCATTGTCGCACGTGAGAGTATATGTCACCCTTATGTCGGCATTCCCGGGGAAGCCCTCCTCGCCGTTCGGACTCGAAACGGTAAGCACAAGCTGCGGCTCGGCGTTGTCGTGCGCTTCGGCGTGCCACAGCTTTTTGTTAAAACCCTCGTTGCCGCCGTGAAGATTGGCGTTTCCGTCATTCTTTGCGAGAATATACTCGTTTTTGCCCATACAAAAGCGCGCATTTGCTATTCGGTTGGAATTTCTGCCGACAAGTGCGCCGTAATATCCAGTGTTATCAAGATAATCCTCCAAGGTGTCGCGCCCGAGGACAACGTCCGTGCCGTTAAAGCAAAGCGTGCGCACAATGCCGCCGTAGGTTAAAATTTCGGCTGTAAGACCGCGCCCGTTGTCCAACAGGTAGGAATAAACCTCCGCCCCGTTTAATTTACCGTAAAGTTTTTTTGAAATGCTCATAAGTGCCTCCTTAATATTTTAATGCTTGCATAAAAGTAATGTCGGATATTGAAAAGCCTTTTTTGCCGACACACGTTTGCTCAAAGCTTACGCCCATATATCGCCCGGTATCGCTGTATTCCGATGAGGAGGTGGGCGCGGGATCGTAGAAAATAATCTTATCGCGATCAAACCCGACGGCTACCATCGTATGCGGGAAAGCCGCGTAACGCACCATTATCCCCTCGGGGTGAAGCGAAAGAGCCTCGCGCAAGGCGGCAATCGTTACAAGGTCGCTCTTTTCGGGGTTGTTGATAAGCGTTCCGCCCGAAACCATATCTCGCCCGCCGTAGTAGCGACTGTTTTCGGGAAGGGCGGAAACAAAGCTTACGTTATATTCGGAAATAATGTCGTAATGATAGCAGTAAGCGCCGCTTGCCGTTCTGCGCAGATTTATTTGCGCAACATCGGACGGAGTTATGCGCGACGACGTAACGTTTGATAAAAGCATAGCATATGAGCAAGCCCAGCAATAGCCGCTGCCGAAGCCGGGCAATGCAAATTCCGCCTGATTTTGGAAATAGTATGCGTGCTCGTTCGGGAGCTGACTTCCCTCAAATTCATATGTAAGCTGTGTTTGTGCTTCTCCTATAATATCGTCAACCGGGGTGGAAACGAATGTTTTTTTGCTGTTGCCGAGATAAACCGTTAACAGCTCCTGATTAAAGTCGAGCGAATAGTTAAAAATCTTGGCAAAATCACGCACGGTAATGAAAAAGCTGTTCCCCGTAAAAATACACGGCGCGGAAAGCTTGTGAAACGTGTACTCGTAAATCGACGTACCCGTAAGATCCGCCACGGTTATGTAGTCTGTGCCGGGCGTAATGCACACGGACAGGTTGCCGCTGTTTATAATGGCACTTCCGTCAGACAAAAACTCGCGAAAGGTGTAATTCATAGCCAAGGCGAGCTTACGCGCGTCGGCATAGGTGATACCGTCGCGAATAAAAACCGTTCCGTCGGGCGCGGAAACAACGCCGTTTATCGAAAGAGAAACAAACGTGTCCTCGTAGGCAAACGTGCAATGAGGCAAAAGCAATATTACGATTGTTATAAAAGCAATTGTTTTTCTCATAAATACCTCCGAAAAGTGGAGTGTCTACCTCTATATATACCACAATAAAGAGAAAATGTCAACCTTTGCTGAAAAATGACAGGCATTGAGTGTGTAGGATTGCAATATTTTCGAAAAAACTTTA
>CAZIQC010000180.1:0-3404 GCA_964541335.1 uncultured Oscillospiraceae bacterium | reverse complement strand
AGCGCAGAATGGAGGGGTATAACCTTCTTTATCCGATGGGGTGGGACGCATTCTGCTTGCCTACGGAAAATTATGCCATAAAGAACAATATTCACCCCGAAAAGGTAACAAACGACAATATCGCAAATTTTAAAAGACAGTTGAAAAGCCTCGGTTTTTCTTTCGATTGGAGCAAGGAAATAAATACAACCGATCCCGCTTATTACAAGTGGACTCAGTGGATATTTTTAAAGCTTTTCGAAAAAGGTCTTGCCTACAAGCAGGAAATGCCGATTAACTGGTGCACAAGCTGTAAATGCGGACTTGCCAACGAAGAGGTTGTGAACGGCGTGTGCGAGCGTTGCGGCGGAGAGGTTGTGCAAAAGCAAAAGAGCCAGTGGATGCTCCGAATAACAAAATATGCGCAAAGATTGATTGACGATCTCGACTCCTTGGATTATATTGAAAAGGTAAAGCTTCAGCAAAAGAATTGGATCGGTCGCTCGCAAGGGGCGGAAGTGGATTTTACGCTTACAACGGGCGAAACAATCACGGTTTACACAACACGCCCGGATACGCTTTACGGTGCAACGTATATGGTGCTTTCGCCCGAGCATCCGTTTGTGGAAAAATATGCGGATAAGCTCGCCAACAAAGCCGCCGTGTGCGAATATCGCGAAAATGCGGCAAAGAAAAGTGAATTTGAGCGCACCGAGCTTGTAAAAGAAAAAACGGGCGTTCCGCTTGAGGGTATAATGGCAATAAATCCCGTAAACGGGAAAGAGATACCCGTGTGGATTTCCGACTATGTATTGATGACCTACGGTACGGGCGCGATTATGGCTGTTCCGGCACACGACGAGCGCGATTGGGAGTTTGCAAAAAAGTTCGATCTTCCGATAATAAAAGTTGTGGATTGTGATTTTGATGTATGTGAAAAGCCGTATACGGATGTGGCAACGGGGGTTATGGTTAATTCCGGAGAGCTTAACGGTCTTTCGTGTAAGGAAGCAATTGCGAAAATGACGGAAACCCTGGAATACGAGCACAAGGGCAAAAGAAAGGTCAACTACAAGCTTCGCGATTGGGTGTTCAGCCGTCAGCGTTACTGGGGAGAACCCATTCCGCTTGTGAACTGCGAAAAATGCGGCTGGGTGGCACTTCCCGAAAGCGAGCTGCCGCTGACTCTTCCGAATATAGACAAGTACGAGCTCAGCGACGACGGAGAATCTCCTCTTTCGAAAATGACCGATTGGGTCAATACCGTTTGCCCGAAATGCGGCGGTGCGGCAAAGCGCGAAACGGATACAATGCCGCAGTGGGCAGGAAGCAGTTGGTATTTCCTGCGCTATACGGACCCCGGGAACAATGCTGCTCTTGCCTCCGAGGAAAAGCTTAACTACTGGCTCCCCGTGGATTGGTACAACGGCGGAATGGAGCACACCACACTGCATCTGCTTTATTCGAGATTTTGGCACAAGTTCCTTTACGACATCGGCGTGGTTCCGACAAAGGAGCCGTATGCGAAACGAACAAGCCACGGAATGATACTCGGAGAAAACAATGAAAAAATGAGCAAAAGCCGCGGCAACGTTATTAACCCCGACGACATTGTAAACGAATTCGGTGCGGATACTTTCCGAACATACGAAATGTTTATAGGCGCTTTCGACCAGGCAACACCGTGGTCGATGAACGGCGTTAAGGGCTGTTATAAATTTATGGAGCGTATTTGGGCACTTCAAAATATGATTTCGGATGAACCCTGTACACCCGAGCTTGAAAAGCTGCTTCATAAAACGATTAAAAAAGTAAGCGGTGATATAGAGCGAATGAAATTCAACACCGCAATTGCCGCGCTGATGACATATGTCAACGAAATATACCGTGTGGGTACGGTTAATCGCGATGATTTCGGAAAATTCCTAATATTGCTCAATCCCATTGCACCGCACATCACCGAAGAGCTGTGGGCAATTTGCGGGTATGACGGCATGCTTTCAAAGCACACCTGGCCGACCTACGACGAAGAGAAAACCGTTGACGATGAGGTTGAAATAGTAATACAAATCAACGGACGAGTTAAGAAAAAAGCGGTTGTTGCGTTGTCGTTAAATAAAGAAGAACTGGAAAAAACAGCTCTTGCCGACCCGCAGATTAAAGAGCTTACAGAGGGAAAAAATATTATTAAAATTATTGCCGTTCCCGGAAAACTCGTAAATATTGTTATTAAGGACTGATTATATGAATTACAAAAGCACACGTGACAACAGCATAAGTATTAAAAGCGCGGAAGCCATAGTAACCGGCCTTTCAACCGAGGGAGGGTTGTTTATTCCCGAAAGCATTCCGCTTGTTACATCGGATGAAATACGGGCTATGGCGGATATGAGTTATCGAGAGCGTGCCAAGAAAATTCTCGGACTGTTTTTGACGGATTTTTCCGAGGAAGAGCTTGATATATGTGTAAGCAACGCTTACACGAAAGAAAAGTTCGAAACGGAAACGATAGCTCCCGTGTACAAACTGTCCGACAGTGAATATATTTTGGAGCTTTGGCACGGTCCTACGTGCGCATTCAAGGATATGGCACTTCAAATATTGCCGCACCTTTTGACAACGTCTGTAAAAAAGCTCGGTCTGGAGCGTGAAACCGTCATACTTGTCGCAACGAGCGGCGATACCGGCAAGGCGGCACTTGAGGGCTTTTGCAATGTAAAGGGAACGCGCATTGTCGTGTTTTATCCGGATGACGGTGTAAGTAATATTCAGCGACTGCAAATGTGTACTCAAGACGGGGAAAACGTTTTCGTAAGCGCAGTAAACGGAAATTTCGACGACGCGCAAAGCGGTGTTAAGCAAATATTTACCGATGACGAGTATAAAAAGACGCTTTTTGAAAGAAAAAAGGCACTCAGCTCGGCAAATTCCATAAACTGGGGGCGGCTTGTTCCTCAAATCGTATACTATTTTTCCGCCTACTGCGATATGCTGAAAAGCGAGGAAATCACAGCGGGTGAAGAAGTGAATGTTTGTGTTCCGACCGGTAATTTCGGAAACATTTTGGCGGCATATTACGCAAAGCGTATGGGTCTTCCGATAAAAAAGCTTATATGTGCGTCAAACAAAAACAATGTATTGACGGATTTTATACGCACGGGAACGTATGATAAAAACCGCGAGTTTTTTGTTACAAGCTCGCCGTCTATGGATATACTTATTTCCTCGAATTTGGAAAGATTGCTGTATATACTTTCCGACGGCAACGATGAAGAAATACGCCGGTATATGCAATCGCTTTCCGAAAAAGGCGTTTATTCGGTTTCCGATAAAATCGCAAATTTAATAGAGGAAAGCTTTTACGGCGGGTTTGCCGATGAGGACGAATGCTCCGCGGCAATTCGGGAAACCTACGAAAAGTACGG
>CAZIQC010000179.1:0-3446 GCA_964541335.1 uncultured Oscillospiraceae bacterium | reverse complement strand
CTTATATCAATGCCGATTTTTCGTAAAGCGTTCGAAAGCTTCATCATAAACAAAAGTGTTTTAAGCTTACCGTTTTTTTGTGCGGCACGCAATACATTTTTATGGAGTGCCGTTGCCACGGCGGGAACAACATACATATACGACGGCTGATACAAGGTTAAATTTTTGGCTATTGCGCGCAGACTTTCGTTAATACAAAGCGTAATATGCTTGTGTATGCCGACAAGTATTCCGCAAATAGCCTCATATGCGTGATGATACGGAAGAATGGACAAGCCGCTGTCGTAAATGGTTGATACACGAAGCCCGTTGTAAACAGAGGATATGAGATTTTTTTCGGACAGCATAACACCCTTTGAAAGCCCTGTTGTGCCCGATGTGAAGATGAGCATTTTTAAATCCTCGATAGAGGATTGCATATCAAAATACGGCGAGTTGCCGCTTTTGAAAATCGCACGACCTTTCTCGCGAAGCTTATCAAAGGAAAGAAAACGACCGTCGTCATCGACACGATCTATACCGATGAAATATTTTATGTTGGGAATTTTATCCTGATTTTGCTTTATAAGCTCTTCGCTCTTTCTCCAATAAAACAAAACGGTGCTGTCGCTTGTGTTTACCGTGCGGAAAAAATCTTCCGGCGGAAGCTCCTTGTCTATCCCCACAAAAACACTGTCCGAACAAAGCACCGCAAGATATACGTTTATCCAACGATAGCTGTTTTCGCCCACACAAGCAATGTGCGTGCGGGATATGCCCATATCCGCCAAAGCACACCCGACGGAATATACATCCTCGTAAAATTGCGAATACGTAACCTCGACAACCTCTTTGTTTTCTTTGTATTTGTATGCAACAATGTCTCCCGCTTCGTCGCGCGCTGTATCAAGCATATTGCGAAGCGATGTTATCGGTGTAACCTCATAAAGAATATTGTTTGCCATTTTTATCCCTCCAAATCAATTTTTATCGGTAAGAAGCTTATTTACTTCTGCAATAAATGTGTTAACATCTTTAAACTGACGGTAAACCGATGCAAAACGCACGTAAGCAACCTCATCTATGTCGCGCAAGCCCTCCATAACCTTTTCGCCGATTTCTTTTGTGGATATTTCGCGCCGCAGGGTGTTTTGCAGGTCGGATTCGATATTGTCGACCAGGGTGTCGAGGCGATGCATTTCCACGGGACGCTTTTCACAGGCACGCGTCAGCCCGGAAAGCAGCTTTTCCCGATCGAAAAGCTCGCGGGTTTTATCCTTTTTGATAACGATAATGGGCAAGCTTTCCACCTTTTCATATGTTGTAAACCGTTTCGAACATTTGATACATTCGCGCCTGCGTCGTATTGCCACACCTTCGTCGGTGGGGCGGGAATCGATAACCTTGCTGTCTTCAAATCCGCAAAACGGACATTTCATAAATGACCCTCCAATACTTTTAATTTTTTTCGAGAGCGGTTATTTTTGCTATTCTTTTTTCGTGACGACCGCCCTCAAAATCGGCTTGCATATATGCGTCTACAATTTTTATCGCAAGCTCGGGCGATGCAAAACGCCCGCCGAGCGCAATAACGTTGGCATTGTTGTGTTGCTTTACAAGTGCGGCGATTTCCGGTGACGGACAAAGTCCGCAACGTATGCCGTTGATTTTGTTTGCGGCAATGGATATGCCGACACCCGTTCCGCATACCAAAATACCGAAATCGTCGCCGCCGAGAACGGCACGGCAACATTTTTCGGCGTAGTCGGGATAGTCAACGCTGTCGGGTGAATTTGTGCCCAAGTCGTTGACGGTGTGTCCGTTGCTCTCAAGATAATCTTTTAAAATGTTTTTCAATTCGTATCCGCCGTGATCGGCTGCCATTGATATTTTCATAATCAAGCTCCTTATTGTAAATTTTTTTGTTTTTGTTCGCGCTCGCGTTCGGCTTGCGGCTTGCGAAGATACATCGCCGAAAGAAGAGCGGGGTCTTCCGGGGTGTGTGCCGAAGCGCACACGGCAATCGACGCGGCACTCTGCAAAAGCATATTCGGCGGTGCGAGTATACACCTGTCGCCAAGCTTTTCGGTCAAAATATCTCGGTATGCACGAACACCGTCCCCGACGAATATTGTACGTTGCGTTATTTCTTCCGCAAGCTTGTCTACGGAAAGGGCACGCGGCTCCGCGATTCGCCTCAATTGCCCGTTTTCGTTTTTATAAAGTGCATTATACACCTGATTGCGCCGTGCGTCCATTATGGGCGCGATGATACAATCGCTTACCCGCACATTTTGCGCCAGGGCGTCCAGCGTGCAAACGCCTATTGCACCCTTGTCGACACCGTAAGCAAGCCCCTTTATTGTGCCGATACCTATTCTTAAGCCGGTGAACGAGCCGGGACGCGAGGCACAGGCGAAAGCGTCTATATCTTCACATTTTAAACCGAGCGATTTAAGCAAGGTGTCGACCATAGGTAAAAGCGTTTGAGAATGGGTAAGACCGTTTGTTAAAGAAAGCTCACCCGTGATAATTCCGTCGTCGAGCAGTGCGACCGAAGCCGTAGCAGCCGACGAATCGACGGCAAGTATTTTCATAATCCGTCAACCTCCAAAAGACGTTCGTTTTCGTTATTGCCCGTGCGGCTTATTCGTATACATATTTTTTCCTCGGGAAGAAAATCCATAAACGCGTCGGACCACTCCAATATATTTATGTCTTCATTGAGCTGTTCATCAAAACCGATGTCCAAAAGCTCATCGTAATCGTTTATTCGGTAAAGGTCGTAATGATTAACGGTGCACGTACCCACGTAACGGTGCATTATGGTAAACGTGGGAGACGAAACGCCGCTCTCAATTCCGAAAAAACGTGCAAAACCGCGGGTGAAAGCGGTTTTTCCCGCGCCAAGGTCACCAATCAGGCAAATGACGGCGGGCGGAGAAATTTTTTCGGCAATTTTTCGCGCAAACTGCTGTGTTTCTTCGGCGGAATGTGATAAAAATTTCACGCGCAAGCCCTCTTTCGATTGTTATTTTTGATAATAATATCACAATATGTAGTGTTTTGCAACCGATTTTAATGATAATCCTAGTATTTTTTCATACGGCAGAGTACTTGTACATATAATTTTAAAGAAAACAAGCTTCAAAGGAGGAAATTTCTATGCAAGCTGAAATGCCGCCGCGAAGCGGCGGATTTATTCTGTCGGACGGAATTAACAAACCGTACAGAGAATTAAAAACAGCGGAAAACATAAGAGAAAAAGGAGAAACGTTTAAACCGGTTATAAGCGCAAGAGCACAAAGCCTGTCGGTTGCGCTTGAAAAATCGGCTTGTGTTTGGAAAAATTTTACGCATATCTTAAAAATAAATACGGCGGCGCAGATAAAGATGTTATTGCGCGGCGGAATATGTGCGGTGTTTGTTGTTGCTTTTTGCAGAATTTACACCGTCGGAACGGCGGT
>CAZIQC010000178.1:0-3473 GCA_964541335.1 uncultured Oscillospiraceae bacterium | reverse complement strand
CGCTTGAGAGAGAGAGGGCGCAATGTGTGAACAATGCCGTAAACGCTCTTTCGGAAAAGCTGCGCGTGCCCGTGTTGCTTTATTATATGTGTGATATGCCGTTGTCCGACATTGCAAATGCCCTCGGTTGCCCCGAGGGGACGGTGAAAAGCCGCCTGTACACGGCGCGGGAAATTATAAAAAAGGATTTGGAGGCGCTTTTAAATGAATAATGAACGAGTGGACGAATGTATTCATTCCGCGCTTAAATCGGAAGCGCCGTATACATTGAAGCAAAGCCTTGCGGCGAAAATGCGTCTTGCCGAAAGCCGAAGCAAGCAACGGCATATGTTTCCGCTGAAAAGAGCCTCGGCGGCGGCTGTGGTGCTGATATGTGCGATGGGTGTTATGCAGCTTGACAAAACGACCGCCCCCGACAGATCGACCTCCGTGAAAAAGGAGGCGGTAACGGGTCGTTCGGCATCGGACGAAAATGTGCAAATACGCGCCGCGGTTACGGACGAAGCCTCGCAAACCGAAAACGAGAGCGAGAGCAAAGCGACGCAAAGCCCCGCGGCAAAAGTCGAAAAAGAAGCGACCGCCGTTTACGACGGCAACGAAAAGGCAGCACCTGCGGAAGAAGCGGACGAAGCGTGTGCGACCGTAGCTGCCGAACCCGCAACTACGGAAGCGGAGAATGCAACCGCGGCGGAGTATGCGGCAGTGCTTTCGTTGCAAGATACGGAGGAGAAAGCTTTTTCCCGCGGCGGAAGCAGTGCAAGCTCCGCCCGCGGACGCATTCGGCAACGGTTGGAGGATTTGTTTGCCGAAGGGTACGATTACCGCACGGCGATATATGAGGCAATTCTTTCTTCGTCGGACGATGTGCAGATATACAATCTGACGGAAATTGTCGGCGACGAAGCATTTGAATGTACGCCCGGCGGCGAGCTGACGCTGATTTTCCCCGAGGGGAGCATTGCACCGTCGGAGTACGGGCAAATTCGACTGTACGCGGGAAAAATAGAAAACGGTATTTTAATAAAATAATATAAAACGGAGGGATAAACGTATGAAAAAGGTATTGGCGCTTATTACCGCAGTAACGGTACTTTTCGGAACGACGGCGTTTGCCGAGCAAAAAAATGACGGAATGCAAGAGGTGCTGGCGCAGGTTTTGCAAAGAATTCCGGAAACTGCGGAATTTGAAAAGTTTGACGCGGAGAGCTTAAACTACGACGGCGTGCCGAGCTACGACTTTTCGTGGTACTTCGAGGGGGATAATTCAACCTATATGCACGTGAGCGCGACCGCCGACGCGGTTATTACCGACTATTATTACTATATCGACGCTGACGAAAAGGACGAGAACAGAATTACGCGCGACCAAGCGTATGACAAAGCGGCGGCACTTGTAAAAAGACTAAACCCCGCCTTGGAAGAAGAGCTTATCGTTGAAAAAGCGACGAATTACGACAATCCGTACGCAACGGCATATCGATTTGATGTTGTGCGCCAAAAAAACGGTATTCCGATATACGGCGACAGCGGACGGGTACGTGTTTGGGCATACGGCGACGGAATGCAAAGCTTTAGCATAAGCCGCACGGAAAACGGAAGCTTCCCTTACGGAGAGGTTATTTCGGCGCAAAGTGCGCGCGAGGCTTTTAAGAAAGAAATCGGCGTGAAACCTATTTACAAAACGTATTACGACGGCACGGCTAAAAAAACGGCTGCCTTTGCGGCTTATACCCTTAAGGACAACGATGAGTACATAAATGCCCTTTCGGGGGAAAAAACGGTTATCGAAAAGAACGCAATTTTCTATTCGGGGTACAATATGAAAGAGGATGCAAGCGCGACGGCGGACAGAGGCGGCTCGGGCGGCGGCTTTTCCGCAGCGGAGGAAAGCGAGCTTAAAGCGGTGGAAAATCTTATCCCCGCCGAAAGCATTGAAAAAGCTCTGCGGCAAAATGCACTGCTTTCTCTCGGCGGATATACCGTGCAAAGCAACAATCTGCGTAAGGTAACAAATAACGAAACGGTGCGCTATATCAGAAGTATTACCTTTAAAAAGGAAGCAAACGGGAAAAAGGAATACGCCTATGCGTCGGTACGCGCCGAAAGCGGCGAACTTGTAAGCTTCAGCAGAGAGCGTGGTACGGATACGCAAAGTGCGGGTGAAAGTGCGGTGCGTGCCGCGGCAAAAAAGGTCGTAGCCGCGCTTGCACCTCAAAAAGGAACGCAATATGAAGAAGACCTTGTAAGCGATACGTACGCGGTGTATCAAAGATATCTAAACGGAATTGCGGTTGACGGCGACGAAATACGCGTTGAATTCGGCGGGAAGAACGCCCTCCTCGACGGCTTTTTCATAACGTATACCGACACAACCTTCCCCGATATATCGAGTATTGTAAGCGCAGATACGGCGGCAGACGCACTGCTTGACGAGGCGGGCTACGAGCCGATTTATCTTCCGACGGTTTCGGAGAAAGATAAATCGGAGTACACCCTGTGCTATGCCCCCGTAATCGACGGTGTGCTTATAAATGCCGAAACCAAAAAACGCGTAAACTACGACGGCAGTATGTATAAGACCGATAAAACGGCAGATTATGTCGATATTGAAAATCACTATGCGCGCGAGGCGGTGCGCACACTGCGAGAATACAATATAGGCTTTGCCGACGCATACTTTAAGCCCGACGAACCGGTTTCTCAAAGAGAATTTTTGGCATTGCTTATGAGCACTGTTCGCGGAAACGAACTCGTGATAGATGAAGATACCGATTACGACCGCTTTTACAAAAACGCGCGCAACGTTATATCGGAAAGCGAAGCCCTCCCCGCGGGAACGGTTTCCCGTGCGGCTGCGGCAAGGTATATATGCCGTGCGCTGAATATTGAACGCTACGGAGAAATGGAGGAAATATACGCTTGCCCGTTTTACGATGTGAAAAGCGACAAAGGGTATATAACTCTTCTTTACGGACTGGGCATAATAGGCGGCGGAGATAACGGCGCATATTGCCCGAACGACGCCCTCTTGCGCGGAGATTTGGCGTTACTTCTTAAACGAATAACCGACAACGCCTCCGTAGTGCGCGGATAGACAACAATGTTTTCGACGAAACGGCACAGCTTCTGTGCCGTTTCGTCGTTTTGTTTTCGGGAAAAATGCTTGAAGCTGTGATTTAACGGCTTTTTTGAGAAAAAATTTCGTCAAGCCGATAATAATTAAACGGAAAATTTAAAATTTCACCAAAAAAGACGATTGCATTCGCAGTCGTCTTTTTTCCGGCAAAGCTGAACGATATAGATGCAAACATCAAACTCGCAAAAAGGTGTTAATGCGCCAAAGGCGTTATGAGTGCGTTTACAAACGAATAGTCGATGCGAATGTGCCTTTTTGCGAAAAAGGAGGAACAGTGTAGCAGGTGACTGATTTTTCTTGAAAAAGAAAAATCGGAACAAGCGAAACTTGTTCCGAC
>CAZIQC010000177.1:0-3488 GCA_964541335.1 uncultured Oscillospiraceae bacterium | reverse complement strand
CCCACACCATAGAAAGTATCTTTGTTTAAAGTGATAACGCCCTCAAGCGTATGGTGCTTCAAAATGCTTTCCTTGATGTTTTGCTCGTCTTTACTTTTACCTGTCATGGCAGACTGCGGAACGATAACGGCACACCTTGCACCGACCGTCAGGCTGTTCAGCAAATGCTCCGTAAAAGCTATCTCGTATAAGTCGGGGTTTGCTTTACTGCCCTGTGAGTACGGCGGATTCATAAAGCCAACCGTTGCCCCCGTCAGCTGTAGCCGATTGGGATTTAATTTCAAAAAGTCCGTGTCGATAAGATTGCTCTTACCGTCGCCCCGCAGTATCATATTTGTGGTTGCTATGGTGAACCTATAGTGTTGAAGCTCGACGCCGTGCAACTGCTTTTGACGGATAGACCGCTTTTCGCTGTCGGTTGCGGCTTGCTTCAGCATTTTGTGCATAGCTGCAATCAAAAAGCCCGCCGTGCCGCAGCAAGGGTCAAAAACCGTGTCCGTCGATTTAAGGTCAACCAAATCACAAAAAAGCTCAGTTATATGCTTTGGTGTCAATACTATACCCAGCGTTTGCCCGTCGCCCCCGGAGTAGCTCATAAACTCGCCGTAAAATCTGCCGAGATAATCTTCCGCGCTTTGGCTGTAACGGATAGAACGATAAACCTTGTCATATAAAAACTCGGTAAAATGCTTCAAGGGTGTCTTTTTCAACCTTGGCTCAACCTCGTTGAGCTTTGCCGTGTCCTTGATTAGCGCAAACTGTGACAAGAGCTTTTGCTTTTTAACCTCAGGCGCTACATTAGCCCTTTGCAGGTTGTCCGTAATTGCTCGGTATATCTTTTCGCCGTCGGTTTTGACGGTGTCGCCCGTAAGCTCCTCAACGGAAAAGTTTTTAAATTCCGTTTCTCGCAGTGCAAGCAATATGCCCGAAACGACAAGCGGCTTGTCGGTATCTTTAAGACTGCCGTAATTTCTTAAATCTTCGTGCAGGGCGGCTGCGTCCTTTAATATTTCCGCCGTTTCTTTCTCGGTGTGCGTGTCCTCCCCAAGCACCGCACGCACAAAATATTCGTCGATGTTGCTCTCGTTGAACGAAATAAACGACTCAACCTCCGCCAATTCTCTGTAAAACTCGGTTTCGTCAATGTATACGGGCGTGATTTTGTGCTTTTTCTCGTCACCCGAAACTCCGAAGGCTATAACCTTCTTGTAGCTTGTGTGCGCGGCTAAGTGCTTGCCGTAGAAAACCGCACCGTTGACGGCGTAGTCGGTTACAGCCCCGACTTCCTGACTGATAACGCCGTTGTCGAGCTTGATATGCTTTGACAAGTCGGCTTTATCCTCTATAACAAGCAAGTAATCTTTGACAACACCGACATATTCGGGAAAGCCTACCCGACCCGTGCCTTTTTTTGAAGCGGTTTTCAGAGCCGCGTCTATCTCAAGCACGGTGCTCCCCTGAGCTTCCATATCGATGTTCGCCTGTTTTAAAAGCTCCCATACCCATAAATCCGTCTTTGCTTCTTTTTTAGCCATAATATCCTCCGTATCTGTATAATTGTATATTATACTATACCTTCATTGTTTTTTCAAGAGTTTGCCGACACTTTCCAAGCATATATTTCTTTCCGCTTAATGCCGTCTTGACTATTTCAAAAAAAGTGTTATAATTAAATCAAATATTTTAAGGAAGTGCTTTTATGACAAAAATCGATATTTTCTCGGGCTTTCTCGGCGCGGGAAAAACCACTCTTATCAAAAAACTTATAAAAGAAGCCTATATCGGCGAAAAGCTTGTACTTATCGAAAACGAGTTCGGCGAAATAGGTATCGACGGCGGCTTTATGCAGGATGCGGGCATTAAAGTAAACGAGATGAACTCGGGCTGCATATGCTGCAGTCTTGTCGGCGATTTTGAAAAATCGTTGAAACAGGTTTTATCGGATTACGCTCCGGACAGAATACTCATCGAACCGTCAGGCGTGGGCAAGCTTTCGGACGTTATCCGTGCCGTGCGCGCAGTTACGAGTGAAGACGTTGTTCTCAACACTTTTTGTTGTGTTGCCGATGCCGGCAAGTGCAAAATGTATATGAAAAATTTCGGCGAATTTTTTAACGACCAAATAGAATATGCGTCCGCAATTGTGCTCAGTCATACGGACACGGCCGCTCCCGAAAAAACGGAAGAAAGCGTGCGCCTTATAAGAGAGCACAATAAAACCGCACAGCTTATAACCACGCCCATTTCTTCTCTGGAAGCGAAAACGTTGCTTGCGGCAATTGAAAACAAAGACACCTTATCCACGGAAATTGAAAAAATGCTTGAGGAAGAGCACGTGTGCCCCGAGTGCGGTCATCACCACCGGCACGGCGAACATCATCACGAGCATTGCCACGAACACAGTTGCGAATGTCACGAACACGAACACGAACATCACCACCATCACGCCGACGATGTTTTTTCCGCTTGGGGCACGGAAACCGCACATATATTTAACCGTGCCGCATTGGAAAGTGCCCTCTCCAAGCTTTCCGATACCGAAAGCTTCGGCACGGTTCTCCGAGCAAAGGGCATTGTAAACAGCGGCGACGGTTGGCTTCATTTCGACTATGTTCCGGGCGAACCCGATATACGCTTCGGCAGTGCCGTTCCGATGGGGCGCTTGTGCGTAATCGGCGCAAACCTCAACGAGGACGCTCTCAAAAATATTTTCGAGCTTTAATTCGGGGAGGTAATAAAATATGCGCGAAATTCCCTTATATCTTTTTTTGGGCTTTCTCGAAAGCGGAAAAACCAAATTCATACAAGACACGCTTTGCGACCCGCGCTTTAACAACGGCGAAAAAACGCTCCTGATTGTTTGCGAGGAGGGTATTGAAGAATACGAACCCACGCTTTTTTCCGGGGATAACGTAACGATACAAACAATCGAACACGAAAGTGATTTATCCGCAAAAAAGCTAGGCGAAATGTCAAAGGCGTCGAAATACGAGCGTATAATTATCGAATATAACGGGATGTGGTCTGTCGGCAGTCTTTTTTCAAATATGCCGTCCGGTTGGCGCATTGCTCAGTGTATGCTGTTTTCGGACGCACAAACCTTTATAAATTACAACAACAATATGCGCGCGCTCGTTGTGGATAAGCTTAATGCTTGCGAGCTTGTTGTTTTCAACCGAATGACCGACGCGTGCAGTAAAGAAGAATTTCACAAAATTGCGCGTGGGTTAAACCGTCGGTGTGACATTGCATACGAATACACCGACTCGCACGTTGAGTATGACGACATTGAAGACCCCTTGCCGTTCGACTTAAATGCACCGCTTATAGAAATAGCCGATAACGACTATGCCGTGTGGTATCGCGACTTGCTCGAAGAGCCTGACAAATACAACAACAAGCGTGTAAAATTCAAGGGGATTGTCGCCTGTGATAAGCGTTTCCCCGACAATATTTTTGTTGCGGGGCGACACGTTATGACCTGTTGT
>CAZIQC010000176.1:0-3527 GCA_964541335.1 uncultured Oscillospiraceae bacterium | reverse complement strand
GGGAATTTTTATATCCGCCGTGTTTAAGATTTTTTCGCCGAAAGCATATATTGCGCCGCCGCTTTCGTAAACGGTGCAATCATCATCTCTGCCGAAGGTTCGCACCTCGCCGGATGCCGTTTGCGCACATTCGAACGATTTTTCGTTTTCTTTGTTTACCACCAAAACTCCGTTACCGCCTTGGTGTACATATATATTTCTTTTTGCTTCGATATATTCTTCATACGATTTGTGCATATCCAAATGGTTCGGCGAAATGTTCGTTACCACGGCAACGTCCGCGCTTTTTTTCATCGTATGCAGCTGAAAGCTCGACAGCTCCGTTATAACAATATCATTCTTATCTATTTTATCCGTATCGCACAGCAGCGGCTTTCCTATATTTCCGCCCAAATGACACCGATAGCCGCTCTCTTGCAATATTTTGTAAGCGAGGGTTGTCGTGGTGGTTTTTCCGTCGCTCCCGGTTATACCTATTATTTTTGCCGGGCAAACCTCGAAAAATACTTCCATTTCACTCGTTATAATGCTTCCGCTTTTTTTTGCTTTTAACAGCGCCGGGTGGTCAAACCTCATTCCCGGTGTTTTAAATATAATATCTCCGCTTAAATCATCCAAGTATTTTTCCCCGCATTTAAGCTTCACGCCGAGTGCAATAAGCTCGTTTGCCGCGTTTATTTTTTCGGGCGGCTTTTTGTCGCACGCCGTTACGACGGCTTTGTTTTCGCACAAAAAGCGTATAAGCGGCAGATTGCTTATTCCTATCCCCACTACGCTTATTTCTTTCCCGCGCACGTAATTTTTAAATGCTTCGAATTTATTGTTTATCATAACAGGGCTTCCTTATCCGATAAAATTTGTTTTGATTTTTTGCTCCGTTTCGGGCGGGGTTATTCCGTTTCTTTTCCCAAGCTCAATGCACTTTAAAATCCACGCCATATTCTTTGCCGCGGTGCGCATTACCTGAATACCCTCTTCATCGCGCATTACCTCATCGGGGGTGTTGCCGTGAACCATCGCCCAATATTGTCCCGTGATTATCGGCATTTGATTAAATTCGGGATATTTTAACAACTGGTCGAGCGTTGCTGTTGCTCCGCCCCGTCTGCACGACACCGCCACCGCGCACGGCTTTTGGCGAAGCTTCTTCCCCGCCGCACAAAACAATCTGTCCAAAAAAGATGTCATTGCGCCCGACGCCGCCGCATAATGCACCGGCGAGCCGAAAACAACGCCGTCAGCCTCGTTTAAAAGGGCTATTGCGTCGTTTAAGCAGTCATCGGTCACGCATTTTCCCTCGCGCGCGCAATATCCGCAACCCTTACAGCCGCTTGTCGCACCTCCGGCTTGGAAAATTTGCGCCTCGATACCGTTTTTTTCAAGCTCGTTTTTCATAACGCTCAACGCGGTGTAGGTACATCCCTCTTTATGAGGACTGCCGTTAAACAAAATAATCTTCATTCAAAAAACATCCTTTCTACGGATTACAGTTTTTGCAAGGCAAATATCCCGCCGCCTCAGCCGCCGCTTTTGTATCGTAACTAATGGCGTTTTGCTCAGACGGTAAATTTTTACAGCTCGACAAATGATATTTGCCCGACTTTTTGTTTGCTATGTAAAATGCTTCGGCTTTTGCCTTTTCGTCAACGGAATAAACCGTCGAATATCCGTCCGAAAATACGTCGCCGTCACATTTTATTACAATCGTGCCCGAATTATCACATCTTAAAATATTTGCTCCGCAGTTTTTCAGCCGTGTTAATGCTTCTTTGTGCGGATGTCCGTATGAATTGCCCTTTTCGCACTGTATCACCGCGCACGTCGGCGACACCTCTCGCAAAAACCGCTCCGTGGAGGCATTGCGGCTTCCGTGATGACCAACCTTTAATAAATCCGCACGAACATTTTCTCCCTGCGAAACAAGCTCGTTTTCAACCTCTTTTTCGGCGTCGCCCATAAAAAGCATACGCGCATTTTTAAAAGTAAAAAGCACAACAAGCGAATTGTTGTTTGTATCTTCAAAGTCCTTTTTCGGGGAAAGAAATTCGAATTTCAGCTCTCCGAGTGTGTACACCGCATCCGTTTGAGGTATAATTGGCGTAATGCCCTTTTCGGAAAGTGCGTCGAGCAGTCTTTCGTAAAAATACCCCGTTGACGGCTCGTCCGTCATATAAACGTTATCCGCACCGAAAGTATAAAGCACCGCCGCCGCACCGCCGAGATGATCCTCGTGCGGGTGCGTTCCCACAAACGCCGTAAGCCGCGTAACCCCCACGCTTTTTAAATACTCGCACAGCCGCGGCGAAGCGGCGGCGGGTCCCGCGTCTATCAATATGCATTGCTCGCCCGATTTCAAAAGAATACAATCTCCCTGCCCCACATCTATGAAATGAAGTTCAAGTTCGTTTTGTGCATTTTCATTTGTCGTATTCGGCTCTTCCGTGTGCGGCAAACAGCCCGTCAGCAAAATTAACAGCGCAACCGTTAATGCCAAAATTCGCCGCAATCTCAACACACGTCCTTTCGTAAAAATAGGGCGTAAAAATGAATTTTTACACCCCACATCTTATTCCGATAAATTAACGCCCACCAAGCCCGACAAAACTCGTACCGCCGTTTCCTCGTCCGTTCCGTCGGCGGTTAATGTTACCGTCGACCCTCTTGTAATTCCGAGACTGAGCACACCCAACAGGCTTTTTGCGTTAACCTTTCTGTCATCGCGTGCAATCCACACACCTGATGAAAATTCGTTGGCTTTCTGTATAAAGAAAGTTGCCGGACGCGCATGCAGTCCGATCTGACTCTTCACAACTATTTCCTTAGAATACATAAACCCTAATCCCCTCGTAAAATCATTGTGTTGACAATTATACAACTTTTTTCACGATTAGTCAACAAATTTTTAATGTTTTTTATTTATTCTGTTTTTATTTTGTTCATTTTTTGTTAAAATATGACTCGGGAACAAGCCCCACAATCAGCGTTTGCGCAATCGGCATTGAAGAGCTTGCCTCAATGCGGCTGTAGGCAAACGGGGCAAGTACCTCCATTTCCACATTTACGGTTAAATCCACGGTGTGCAGTGTTTGATTTATGCCCGCTTCCTCAAATCGGTGCGTAATATCTGCGCCCGCCACGCTTATCGGGCAAAAGCGTACCGGGATTTTCGGTCCTCTGCCGTTAAAAAATCCGCTTCCCACAATGCTTGACAAATATATATAATGCTCACATACACACAGCTCGTCAAGGGCGTTTCCCACCTCTATCCCAAGGTCGTTGGTAAACTTGTTGATAAAGCCCGCATTTGCCGAAATCGACGTAACGCGCCCCTGTTCGTCGCGCGATATGTTTACCACCTTATCGTAGGTGAAAAGCTCCTCAAGCATTACCTTTTGCACCTCGCTGTCGACTGTTTGCGATATTTCGTTTTTTGCCAAGCTTATGCAAACGGATTTAAGCTGCGGTTGCACGCTTTTAAAAAAAAATGCCGTCAAAATGATTGACAAAGCGCACCACACCGCGGCAAG
>CAZIQC010000175.1:0-3535 GCA_964541335.1 uncultured Oscillospiraceae bacterium | reverse complement strand
GGAGTGCGCAAGAATACAAACCTTCCCCGATGATTTTGTATTTTACTATACCGATATTGCCGACGGATATAAGATGGTCGGCAATGCCGTTCCCGTAATGCTTGCATATCATATTGCAAGCAGCATTTCGCATTTCGTTGCACAATAATATTTTGTTTTTCGGTTTAAAACAAAATACCTTGCCCATTATTACAAACGGCGGTAACAAATGCCGCCGACATACGGAAAGGTGGTTTATCTATGAAAAAATCAGCGTTTTTTGCGGCGGTTATTGCGGCAATGTTGCCCATCGCAACCGCGTCGGCAAAGGAAATGGCGGTTATTCCTTCCTTTGACGTGCATTTTAACGGAACGAAAATCGAAAGCGAATTAAGAGAATACCCGTTGCTTTTGTATAAAGACATTACATACTTTCCGATGACTTATTTCGACAGTCGCTATCTCGGTCTTGCGGCAAATGCGGACGGTAACACGAGAACACTTCACATTGAACAAAAAAATATCACCTGTGCCTATCGCGATTATAAACGGGAGAACAAAAACGCAAGGAGCAATGCTGTAAGCATATGCGATTTTAATATTGTTGTAAACGGCAGGGAAATCGACAACCGCAAGGAAGCCTACCCCCTCATTTCATTTCGCGATGTTACCTATTTTCCCCTCACGTGGCGCTTTGCCGTTGATGAATTCGGTTGGGAATACCGTTTTGACAACGAAAACGGACTTGTAATACGCTCAAACAATTATCACGTGGAAAAGCTTAATCTTCCGCAAACAGCCGACACCCGCCAAATTTGTATGACGGCAAACGACAAGTATTATTACTATTGCGGTAACGGCGGCGTTTACCGAGCAAAAATCGACGATATAAATGATTATCGGCTTCTTTATACGATGAAATTCAATCCTTTTTACGAGCTTAACCGCGGAGATAACATTCGCTTTTTTGAAAAGGACGGAAACGTGTTTTTCTCCTATTGGTGGGGACATCACAGAGCTGATTCGCACGTTATCGAAATCAATGCGGACGGAACCGTAACCGAAACCGAGCACGGAAATTATTTTACTCCCGGACAAAATTATCAAAAAAGAAATTATTTGACAAAAGATGTTTCTTACAGCGTAGAACAGATTGGCTCGGAGTATTGTCACAAATATTACAAGGACGGTGCGTGGCAAGAGGTTGTAATCGACGGCGTAAGCTTAAAAAACGTAAAAGAAAACGGCTTCTTGGAAAAAAGAGTGTATATCGAGGGATATAACGCCTCCGACACCGAATCGGGCAGAATTGACATATACTGCATCGATACTCAAAGCGGAAAAACAAAAAAGGTTGTCGAAAATATTGAACAAGACAAGGCTTTTAAAGCAATTTCCGGCTATGATTTCTCTTGCGGGCAATCGGTTGACACGCTTTTTTTCGAAACCGACGGAAAGCTTATGCGTTGCCGACCGGCCATCGGCGAGCTATGCTGCCTGAGCACGGCAAGCACAATATTCGGATTGAATGAAAATAACACGGAGATTGTTGAAATTACCGACGGAAGTCCTATGTTTTTTGCGGTGAAAAACACGGAAAGCAATCTGCTTACCGTATATGAAGCGGACTCCCACTCCCCCGACATTCGCGGTGGGGCTGTGCGGTTTGCCTGTTTTGACGCAAGCGCCGTTGCGGCAGACGATAAAATGATTGTTGATGTAAATGCCGATAATCCCCATACCGACATTCACACAGCAATTTTAACGGCATACAATACGGAAATGCCGTTTCAAACCTCCGATATTATGTATTATCGTTATATAAAAGGCGATACCCTTTATTACTCCGTATTGTCCGACAACGCTCCGAACGGGTTGTACAAGGTTAATTTGGCGCAATACGTGAATAATTAAAGCCGCGTTTTTATTAAATCGGGCGGTCTTGTTTTCGTATAATGCTTTTATTTGTCTAAAAAACACGCACATCATCTTTTTTTGGGGTGATGTGCGTGTTTCCGTTTTTCGGGGTTTAATCCATTATCAAAACCGCGCCGTTATACTTTTCTTCGATAAAGCTCTTTATTTCGTCCGTTTTCAGCACCTTTACAAGTGCGTTTATCTTGTCCGAGCTTTCCTCGCCTTTTTTTACGGCAATTATGTTTGCATAGGTTTGCGCCGCGTCGCCGTCGGCGTTTTCCGTTGCAAGTGCGTCGGCAATTTTCAGTCCCGCCTGGATTGCGTAGTTTCCGTTTATAACGGCAATTGTTCCGGGGTCGCTGTTTTTAAGCTGTGCCGCTACGGTGTCCGCCTGAACGGTTTGCACATTATAGCCGCCGTTGTCGATTATGTCAAGCGTTGTTATCCCGTTTGCCGCGCTTGCATCTTCGGGAAGAGTTATGAGCTTTTCCTGTGCGAGAAGAAGCAGTGCGCGCGTTTCGTTGCTGTCGTCCGCGGGTATTATTATCGTTGCACCCTTTTTAAGCTCGCCGAGGTCGGAAACACCGTTTGAATAAATGCCGAACGGCTCATAATGAATTGCCGCCGCACTTACAAGGTCGGTATTGTTCGACTTGTTGAAGCTGTCAAGATACGGCTTATGCTGAAAATAGTTTGCGTCGATTTCTCCGTCGTTAAGCGCCTTATTCGGGAGAACGTAATCGTCATAGATTACAACGTTGAGCTTATAGCCCTCTTTTTCAAGTGCCGCCGCGGCTTCCTCCAAAATTTCGGCGTGGGGCGTTGCGGACGCGCCCACCGTGATTTCCTTGCTTTCCGAATTACTTTTCTTTTCACAGCCCGTAAGTGCGAAAAGCGTAAACGCCAGCACAACCGCCGTGATAACCGATAATGTTTTTTTCATTGTTAAAACCTCTCTTTATATAAAATTTAATTATACTCTTTTGTCGCATTTGTGCGCGATAAACATTCCCGTTTCCTGTATTATTTGCACTATTATTACCGTCAGAACAACGCACACCCACGTTATATCGTCGTTATATCTTTGGTAGCCGTAGGTAACGGCTATTTGCCCCAGACCCGTGCCGCCTATCGTTCCCGCCATTGCGCTGTAGCCGAGCACCGTAACCGTGGATATTACCGCGCCCGTTATCAAGGACGGCTTTGCCTCGGGAATTAAAACCTTGTAAATGATTTTAAAGGTGCTCGTGCCCATTGCCTGCGCCGCCTCTATAACTCCTTTGTCGATTTCCTTTACGGAGGATTCGACCATTCTCGCAACATACGGCGCGGCGGCTATCACAAGAGTTACAATCATTGCGTTGTTTCCCATACTTGTTCCCACAATAATCTTTGCCGCGGGCAGTACCGCAATCATTAAAATTATAAACGGCACGCTTCTGAATATATTTACCGTTACGCTCAAAATCTTGTTCAGCCACACAACGGGCTTTATTCCGTCTTTATCCGTTACCGATATTAAAATCCCGAGCGGCAGACCGATAATATATGCCGCCGCCGATGAAACAAGCGTCATATAAACGGTTTCCCATATTCCCCTCAAAATTATATTTTTATCCATAAGCTGATAAAACATTTC
>CAZIQC010000174.1:0-3537 GCA_964541335.1 uncultured Oscillospiraceae bacterium | reverse complement strand
CGTCATACTCGCCCGAGACTGCTTTTTTCAGTGCGCTTCGTCCGTCATATGCGCAATCCGTTTCGTAACCGCGACCGATAAGTGTGTGCCGAACGGCGGCGGTTAATTCGGCGGTGTCGTTTGCTATAAGCACACGCATTTTTCTTCCTCTTTTCTTTTGTTTTTGATTTTTTCGCCGAAAAAGCGAAAACGTCCTTGTTAAGCTATAATAACCGATAAAGATTAACAAAAGATTAAAAAATTTCTTTTTTTCGGTAAAATTTTTTGCGGAGCATTTCTTAAAAACGCTTGACGAAAAGCTCTTGCCGTTATACAATACTGTGCGTAAATGTTGCGGCTTTTGGAAATTAAAGCCTCCGTAGCGTTTTTTTTAAAGAATATTGCGAAGCAAAGTGTCGGGCAGTCTGTACGGGACTGCCGGGTGAAAAGGGAATCGGGTGCGAAACCCGAACGGTGAACAGTCGCTGTATGCCCCAAAGCATAGCACACGTCGGCGAAAGCCGGTCATTGGGAAACCGAGAAGGCAGTGTGCGTGCAAAGGATTTTTTCCCGATGGGGACAAGTCAGAAGACCTGCTTTGCCGCCGCCCGTTCGGGGCGGTGATTCGAGTAGTCGCGTTTTGCGCCTGCTTTGGTTTTCGTGTGCACAGAAAATACTGGCTGTGGCGTTTTTGCCGCAGTCTTTTTATTTTTTATTATTCGCGCAGGCACAAAGTAAGGGTCGCGCGATTTACATACATAAATAAACAACACAAGGAGAATTGCTATGAAAAAACAATCTATGCAAAACAGGCTTATAACCGCCGTGGTAACGGTTGCACTCGTGCTTGGGCTGTTTCCGTTCGGGGCGGGGGCGACAACTCTTTCCGGCAGCGGCACAAAAGAAGCACCGTATCTTATATCCACAGCCGAAGAGCTTGTGGCACTTTCCGAATTTGAAAGTGTGGGCTTCGTTACACTGCAAAACGACATTGATATGTCGGCAAGTGACGGCACAGCGTGCCTGATTAAGACGCTTACGGGCATATTCGACGGCGGCAACCACACAATTACGGGCTTAAATCTGCTCGGCGGCGACAATGCTTATACGGGCTTGGTCGGCACTCTTTGCGGAAAAATTCAAAACCTCGACATTGAGGGGGCAACGCTTACCGGCACGGGGACAAACAACTACGCCGCAATTTTGGTGGGCTTTGTTCCCGCGGGGGCGACGACGTATATATCCGATTGCCGCATAAGCGGCACGATAACGGGAAGCGGTGCCAACGGCTTTACCAACATCGGCGGACTTATCGGCTATGTTGACGGAAATTATGACGATAACACCGCGGTAAGCATAAGCGGCTGTGTGCAAAACGTTGCAATAGCGGGTCCGTCTTCCTCGTATGCGGGGGGTATAATCGGCTCGGTTTTAAATTACGGCAGCATTACCGTGCAAAACTGCGCCGTTCTCGGTGAAATATCGGGCAATGCCGCCGCGGCGGGCGGGCTTGTCGGCTACCTGCGGCAGAGTGGAAGCAGTCTTACCGTTAAAAACAGCTACCTTGCTTCAAAAATAAAAGGCTCGAAAAAATATTCGATAGCATACAATACGGCTGCCTTATCCGAGCTGAATGTCGAAGACTTTTACTATGACAATACCTTAAATTCCTCATCATATTGGGACAGCTTTGACGCGGTGAATAAGGGCAACGCCTCCATAAGTGAGGCGGTTGCGGGAAAATCCACCGCAGAAATCAAGGCACTTTCCCTAATCGGCTTCGCCGTTGAAGATGGGCTGTTTAACAACTATCCCATTCCCGCGCGCACAGGTGCGACAACGCCCGACGTTCCCGAAATCTCCTATTCGTGCACGGTAAGCTTTGAAAACATTGCCGACGGCTCGCTTACCGTATATAAGGGCGAAAATACCGCGGGCAGCACAGTTGAACCCTTAAACGGAAAATATATTCTTACCGAAAAGGGAACTTATACATACACCCTTATCGGCTGTACGAGCTATGAGGATATAACGGGAGCACAATTCACCGTGGGCGACGCCGACAACGGCACGGAAAAAACCATTCGTCCCGCGCTTGTGCGCAAGACAGGCTCTCTTATCGGAAGCGGCACACGGGAAAATCCGTACCTTATATCAACCGCAGACGAGCTGTATACCCTTGCCGGCAAGGTAAACGATGGGCTTTCGGAGGATATATACGTTTCTTTGCAAAACGATATTTCCTTAAGCGACGTATGGACACCCATCGGCAAAAATTCGGTAAACGCTTTTCGCGGCACCTTTGACGGAAACAATCACAGCATTACGCTTTCGGGCGTCAGCAACAAAAGCAATTATTTCGGCTTTTTCGGCTGTGTGGTTGACTCAACCGTGAAAAACCTTACCGTTTGCGGTGCGATTTATTGCGGCGAACCCGGGGCATATGTCGGCGGCGTGTGTGCACGCGCCCGCGGAAGCGTTACGTTTGAAAATGTGACAAACTGCGTCAATGTGTCGACAATTGCTCGCTCGTGCCTCGGTGCGGGAGGTATCGTCGGCGGATACGACGACAATGTTGAATACAAAACCGAAGATGTGTGCATTTCTTTCGAAAATTGCAAAAACAACGGCATTTTACTTGTAAGCGGAACAGACGCGGGAGCGTACGTAGGCGGAATATTGGGTTCAAACAAAAACTGTGCCCGCCTTACCGAGTGTACCTCTCGCGGGGAAATTTATTCTCCGGGCACATATGTGGGCGGTCTTTTGGGACAAGCGGGTTCAAGCACGGGAGATTATGCGCCGCTTATTAAAGATTGCAGCTCGCTTTCACGCCTTACGGGCGCAAGCGGAAAGACAGGTCGCCTCTACGGCAAGGGCAGATTATCGGCAAGCTGTATCGAAGAAAGCGGAAGCAACACCTACACAGCCGTTGAAAGGACAAGCACTCTTCTCGACGAAGCGGAAAAATACCTTGATATCGTGTCGATAACCTCCGCACAAACGACAGGCTCGATTATAAAGCTTTTAAAAGACGATTGCACGGCAAGCGGCAGTATTGACTTTGCCGTGAAGCAAACCGAGAGCGACATTTCCCTCGGATATGTTTCGTTTGAAAACAATGTCGCCTCTCTTTCCGAGCTTAACACACAAAAAACCGTTAAAACGGAAACGGCAACGCTTTCTTTCACCGACCGTGGCGAAAACGTGTTATATAAAATAATATCGTTTAATATATATCCGAGCGAGCTTGGGACGGAAAGCGCACGGCAAAGCTTAATGCACAATATCGCAAAAACCTATGCGGGCAGCTCCGACGAGTGGGTTGTATTCGATATGGCGGCTTACGACTTGCTCGGTTTGGGCGAAAATACCGCAGATTACGAAAAATATCTCAACACGGCGGCGAACACTCTTTGCCTTGACACACCGCTGGTTACCGACCGTGCAAAGGCCGAAACAATTTTCCGTGCAATCGGAAAGGACGCGTCGCAAATTACCGCGTACGATCAAACGTCCTACAGCAATACCGAAAAGCTTGCCGCAATGCAGCTTGGC
>CAZIQC010000173.1:0-3569 GCA_964541335.1 uncultured Oscillospiraceae bacterium | reverse complement strand
TCCGTCGCCGCCAACAGTTCGGCATATTTCGCCTCGGGCGGGGTTGCTCTTGCAACGGATAAAAGTACATAACAAATAACAATTCCCCCCACGAAGCCCGCCGCCCCGCCGAGCAATGCGTCCGCCTGCTTTATCACGGGCAACCGTGCCGACAGGCACAGCACACGCCCCGCAATCGCAATAACCGTTTTAACGCAAACCGCCACGACTATAAAGCAAATAATCTTCAGTATTATGTCCTTTGCCGCCGTTACGGCAATAGTGCCGCCCACAGCCGACTTGGATAAAAGACTTTTCTCCGCATACTCGCCTATTCTTTCCCCGAGCCGCGATTTCTCGAGCATTGCACCGAGAGGCTTCACCGCCAAAAATCCGACAAACGCCCCCGCAACCGACGATGCCGCCCCCACCGCCGTGCGCACAACGCCTCGCTTCGTTCCGCAATATACGCACGCCGCTATAATTAAAACAATTATCAAATCACCCATTATATCACCTTTCCAAAATTTTTCCGCCCGAATTGTCTATTACAAACAAATGCTTTTCGTCATTGAAAAATACCGCTTTTTTTACTCCCGAGTCCGATTTTACGATTTCTTTTTCATTAAGCTCCGAATCGAAAATGTATATTTTTTTCCCGAACGACGCTGCTATCTCCGCATTTTTTACCGTCACGTCATCGGCTATTCCGTCTATGCTTGTACTGCCCGTCAGCTTACCGAGGCGGTTTATAACCTCAATTTCCGTTCGATTTCCTTTAATTCCGCTTCCTTTTGCCGCAAAAGCCAAAGCTATCGTATTCGGTTCGGAAGCGTCTGCCTTTAAAAGAACGCGGTCGTTGTACTTATATGTCCATTTAATCTTTCCGTCGGCATTGAAATATGCAATTCGGTCGCTTCCGACGGCAATGCTTGTGCCGTTTCTGTTAAAATCCACACTGTAAAAAAGCTCGCCGGGGTACGCACTCGTGTTTTTGATTTTTGCGTCCGTAATATCTATACAGCTTATTTCTCCGCTCACTTTTTTATTTTTAACCGCCGAAACGGAAATCGCAATAAGATTGTTGTCGCAATTTATGTCTGCGTCCAAAAATTCGCTTTTGCTTATATCCCATTTGAAAACAGCTTCTCCAACGCGATTGTAAACCTTTATCTCACTGCTGTAGCCCTCCTTTTCGGTAGCAATTACGCAGTAGCCGTTACGGTTTACCTTTGCCCGCATAATACGATTATCGGTTTTTACGGTATAACATTCGCGCTCTTTTTTTGATACAACCGCCTCTTTTGCCGCTTTATCGTACCGAACCGTATAGTCGCCCTCGCACCGAAGCTTCGGCTCGGAAAGCGCAATCTCGCGTCCCTTGGTCTTCCCGTTGGGCGATATTATTCCGTAGTAGCCGGTCGTTATGTAACACACCTCTTCCGAAAGAGTATATGCATCTCCGTCCGAATTTCCGCGGTAAGCCGTTGTTTCGGTTTTGTCCTTTTGAGAAGAAGCGGGCGATTTATCGAAAACGTTCGAAAGCACCCTGTCTCGGTTTTGGTAAAATACCACGACAAGCAATGCGGCAATAAGCACTGCCGCGAATATGTTTTTTAAAATTGCAACGATTTTTTTATTCATAATATACCTCCGCCAACATCAGCCCCTGCGGCGGTGCCGTTACCCCAAGCAGGCGTCTGTCTTTCTTTTGTGTAAAAAGGCGCACATCCTCTTCGGTAAGCTTGCCGTTCCCGACGTAAACAAGCGTTCCCGCAATTATTCGCACCATATTGTACAAAAACCCGTCCGCCGCCGCGCGAATTGTTATCATATCGTCGCTTTTTTTCACAGACAGCTCATACAAATTCCGCACGGTGGTTTTTGCGCTTGAGCCTGCCGCGCAAAATGCGGCAAAATCGTGCTTTCCGCGTATTATTTCGGCGGCGGCGCACATTTTTTCCACGTCGAGCGAAATCGGATAATGCCATACAAAATCTTTCAGCAACGGATCTTGTATGCTTCTGTTTAATATTCTGTATTCATACGCTTTCTTCACGGTGTCGAAGCGTGCGTTAAACTCGTTTTGCACAATTTCACATTCATATGCCCTTATGTCGTCAGGCAGCTTGGTATTGAGAACAAACGGCAATTTGTCCGCCGGAATTGTTGTCTGCGCGAAAAAATTACATACGTATATTTTCGCGTGCACTCCCGCGTCCGTGCGCGAGCACCCCGTAACAGTCGTTTTTTTGCCGAACACTCGCCACAGCACATCCTCCAAAATTTCCTGAACGGTAATCGCGTTCTGCTGGCGTTGCCACCCGTGATAATGCGTTCCGTTATAGGAAAGCGTCAGTTTATAATTCATCAAAGCACAACCTTTACACCGATGAGCATTGCACACATTGCCGAAAACAACACCAGTGCATACACATCATATTTCCCGAAACGATACCTTCTGTAGCCCGTACGCGGCGCGTCGCAATTATAACAGCGGCACTCCATTGCCACGGCAAGCTCGTCGGCACGGCGAAATGCGCTTATGAACAGCGGTATCAATATAGGCAACATAGCTTTCACTCGCATTATGGGATTTTTTGCTTCAAAATCCGCCCCGCGCGAGGTTTGCGCTTTTATTATTTTATCCGTTTCGTCAAGAAGCGTCGGAATAAAGCGCAGGGCTATGCTCATCATCATAATAAATACCGATACCGGTACTCCGATTTTTTTCAGCGGCGACAAAAGTATTTCAAGTCCGCCGCAAAGCACCGTGGGTGTTGTAGTCAACGTAAGAAGCGATGTTCCGATGATAAGCAGCATTATCCTTACCACCATTTTTATCGCCAAATACGCGCCCTCTTTCGTAACGGTAAGAATTTTAAAGCTAAACAATACCTCTTGTCCCGGCGTCAAAAAAAGGTTAAGCACTGCCGTAAACACTATAAGCAGCAAAATCGGTTTTATGCCGCGCAGTATAAATTTAATCGGAATATGCGACAGCAATACAATCGCCGCCGTAACCGCCGCCAAAATACCGTACATCACAGGTCCGTCTATCATAAAAAGAATTACGGTGTACATCAGCGTCCACAATATTTTTGTTCTGGCGTCCGCCTTGTGCACGGGCGATTCTCCGGCGTAGTACTGCCCAAGAGTAATATCTCTCAGCATTTTTTCATATCCTCCATAGCTTTTTCTATTTCACGGCAGGCATCCTCAATCGTAAATGCGTTGTGCGAGAGCTTCATCCCGCCTTTTCTCAAAAGGTGTGTCACAGCTGTTATCTCGGGAATATCCAGCCCGCACTCCTTAAGCAACGCATAGTTTGAAAACACCTCTTTTGTCGGTGCATTTTTAACCGCCCGACCGTCGTCCAACAACACTATGCGCTGTGTATTCTCTGCCAGGTCATCCATACTGTGCGATATAAGCACCACACTTATCCGCTTTTCGTCCTTTATTTGACGCAGCATATCAAAAAGCCTTTTTCTGCCGATGGGGTCCAATCCCGCCGCAGGCTCGTCCAAAATTATTACAGAGGGAGATGTTGCTATAATTCCCGCTATTGCCACGCGTCTTTTTTGTCC
>CAZIQC010000172.1:0-3592 GCA_964541335.1 uncultured Oscillospiraceae bacterium | reverse complement strand
TAAGAAAGTCGTTTACAGCCATAGAAAAGAAGCTCCCCAACCCGACCGACGCGGAAATTACGGAAATTTTGCGCAAAATGGGTAAATTTAAGCCGACGGACGAGCTTAACTGCGGTTCGTGCGGATACAATACGTGCCGCGAAAAGGCGGCGGCGATTTATCAGGGCAAGGCGGAAATTTCGATGTGCTTGCCGTATCTTAAGGACAAGGCGGAAAGCTTCTCCGACACAATTACCAAAAACACGCCGAACGGGCTTATTGTTTTAAACGAGGCGCTTGAGGTTCAACAGGTGAACTCTGCCGCGCTTAAAATAATGAATCTCAACACCCCGGCGGATATACTGGGCGACCTTGTTGTGCGTGTGCTTGACCCCAAGCCGTTTATGGACGTGCTGTCAAGCGGGCGCGACATCAAAAATATGCGCACCTATCTTGCGGAATATGGAAAATATGTTGAGCAAACGGTTGTCTACGACAAGGATTACCGCCTGATGGTTTGCATTATGCGCGATATTACGGACGAGGAAAGCGCACGAGCAAAGAAAGAAAGCCTCGGACGGCAAACCGTGGAAATTGCCGACAGGGTTGTTGACAAGCAAATGCGCATTGTGCAGGAAATCGCTTCGCTTTTGGGCGAAACCGCGGCAGAAACGAAAATTGCCCTTACAAAACTGAAGGAGTCTATCTCAGATGAATAATTTATGTGCCGACATCGGCTACAAAAGCATAAACCACGACGGGGAACAGCTTTGCGGCGATCACGTTGACATTGCCTACCGCGACGACGGCTCAACCGTGCTTGTTCTTGCGGACGGGCTTGGAAGCGGCGTAAAGGCAAGCATACTTTCAACGCTTACGTCCAAAATCATCTCAACGATGATGGCGGCGGAAATTCCGCTTACGGAATGTGTGTCCACCATTGCGGCAACGCTTCCGATATGCGCTGTGCGCGGCGTGGCTTATTCAACGTTTACGATTATACACATAATCAATAACGAAACTGCCGAACTTATCCAGTATGATAACCCGCATATAATAATGTTTCGCAACAATAAGGCATACGACTATCCCAAGGCTGAAATGCTTATCGACGGAAAAAAGCTGTACAAGTCGGTGATACCTCTTTGCGAGGGGGACATATTCGTTGCTATGAGTGACGGCTGCCCGCACGCGGGTATCGGGCTGGCATACAATTTCGGTTGGCAAAGAGAGGACATAATCTCGTATCTCGAGCCGCTCACCGTCAGCGGATTTACGGCAAAAACGCTTGCCACCATTCTCGTTGACGAATGCTTTAAGCTTTACGGTGAAAAGCCCGGAGATGACGCAACCGCTTGTGTTGTGCGCATAAGAAAGCGTGCGCCGGTAAACATTTTATTCGGGCCTCCCTCCAATCGCGATGACGCAAACCGTATGATGTCGTTGTTCTTTTCAAAAGAGGGCAAGCACATAGTTTGCGGGGGAACAACCTCCTCCATTGCGGCAAAATTTCTGCACAAGCCCATAAAGCCGAGCTTGAATTTCGAGAGTGCGGATATTCCCCCCATCGCATATATCGACGGGGTCGACCTCGTTACGGAGGGCGTTATTACCATCAACAAGGTTGTCGAATATGCAAAGGATTATCTCGACACAAACGAAACGTATTCGCACTGGGGCTTTAAGCGCGACGGGGCTTCCCTTATATGCCGTCTTCTTTTCGAAGAGGCTACCGACATAAATTTCTACGTGGGGCGGGCGATAAATCCCGCGCACCAAAATCCCGAGCTGCCGATTAACTTTAATATCAAGATGAATCTTGTTGAAGAGCTTTCGAAATATTTAAAGCAAATGGGAAAGCAAATAAAGGTAAGCTATTTTTAAACTCGGAGGATAATATGAAAAAATTCGATACCAAGGTACAGCATCTCAAATACAAGGTTCTGCGCGAGGTTGCGCGCGAAGCGTGGAACGGCACGCTTCAAAAAAATGTTTTTAACATTCCCGCAAGGATAGTTCCCGGCAATACGCCCACAATGCGTTGCTGTGTTTATAAGGAACGCGCCATTTTGGCGGACAGAGTGCGTATTGCAATGGGGTGTGACAATGACTTGCCCAATGTTATAGAAATTATCGAAACAGCGTGCGACGAGTGCCCGATGGGCGGCTACGAGGTTACAAACGCTTGCCGAGGTTGTCTTGCACCGTTGCGAGGACGTTTGCCGCCGCGGTGCAATATCCTTTGACCACAATCACGTGGCACATATCGACAAGTCCAAATGTATCGACTGCGGTGCGTGCGCAAAAGTTTGCCCGTTTACGGCAATTGTCAACAGAAAGCGTCCCTGCCAAAACGCCTGCAAGGTGAAAGCCATATCTATGAATGAAAACAAAGCGGCGAAGATTGACAACGACAAATGCATTGCCTGCGGTGCGTGCGTATATCAGTGCCCGTTCGGCGCAATTACCGATAAGTCTTACATACTCGACGCAATCAATATCATTAAGGAAAGCAACGACAACAAGGAATATAAGGTGTTTGCCGTGGTTGCACCGGCAATTTCCAGTCAGTTTAAATATGCAAAGCTCGGTCAGGTGATAGCGGGACTTAAGGAGCTTGGATTTTACACCGTTATTGAGGCGGCTCTCGGCGCGGATATGGTCGCAACATCCGAGGCGGCGGAGCTTTACGAAAAAGGCTTTTTAACCAGCTCGTGCTGTCCCGCATTTGTAAGCTATATCGAAAAAAATTTCCCGGAGCTTGTTCCGCTTATATCGCACAATCCGTCACCTATGGCGGAACTGGCAAAATATCTTAAGGAAAATGACGGACCGTGTAAGGTGGTATTTATAGGACCTTGTACCGCAAAAAAAGCCGAGGTTCAACGCGAAAACGTAAAGCCGTATGTTGATTGCGTGCTTACGTTTGAGGAGCTTCAGGCTCTTTTCGACAGTCGCGATATTGACATTACCACGCTTTCGGAGGATGTTTTGGACAATGCCTCTTACTACGGCAGAATATTTGCCCGCAGCGGCGGCTTGTCGGACGCTGTGGCACAGGCATTTAAGGAACGCGGCATTACCGATTTCGACCTTAAGAGCATACCTTGCGACGGTATTGAGGAATGTCGCACGGCACTGCTTAAGAAAAGCAAGGGTGTGCTTGACGCCAACTTTATCGAGGGTATGGCGTGTGTCGGCGGTTGTATCGGCGGCGCGGGCTGTCTTACCCACGGCGAGCGCAACAAGACCGAGGTTGACAAGTACGGTCACGAAGCGCACGAAAAAACAATATCCGACGCAATATCGGTATTAAAATAAAATACGAAATAATAACTAAAAGCAAGCTGTCCCCGCCTCTGTAGGCGACGGGTTTCACTTGCTTTTAGTTATATTTTCAACGTTATCAACAGGCAGGTGATTTAATTGAGCAGATTAAATGATTTAATAAAAAATTTGTGTCCTAACGGGGTGGAATATAAACGGCTTGGAGATATAGCGATTATAAAAAACGGGAAAGACTACAAAGGATATTCAGACGGAAATATTCCGGTATACGGCTCCGGCGGAATAATGACATATATTGATACTTTTGCTTATGATAAGCCTTCTG
>CAZIQC010000171.1:0-3593 GCA_964541335.1 uncultured Oscillospiraceae bacterium | reverse complement strand
TTTTGCTTCAAATACTCGACGACGGTATTTTGACCGACAACCGGGGCAGGAAAACCGATTTCAAAAACTGTGTGATAATTATGACGAGCAACGTCGGCGCGCAAAGTATCACCCGGCAAAAAACGCTGGGCTTCAGCGGAAGTGCGAACAAGGAAGAAACAAACGCCCGCACCGCCGAGGCTATACGCGCCGGTGTAACGGACGAACTCAAAAAAATGTTCCGACCCGAATTTTTAAACCGAGTGGACGATATAATCGTGTTCTCGCGCTTAACGGAGGAGGAAATAAAACAAATTGCGCGCGTTATGCTTGAAGCTCTGAAGGCGCGGCTTAAAGCAAACAACATCAACGCCGATTTTGACGAAAGCGCGGTAGAACTATTGGCAAAGGAGGGGTTCGACCCCGTATACGGCGCGCGCCCGTTGCGCCGTGCAATCCAAAGCAAGGTTGAAGACCTGCTTGCCGAGCAAATGCTCGATATGAAAATTCAAAAGGGAGAAACGGTGCTTGTAACCGCGCAAGACGGAAACATAGCCGTAAAAAAACAATAATGTAAGGGTTGGGTTGTTGTGCGGGGGCTGTAAAAGTGGTTTTTACAGCCCCCGCGCACACGCAAAGCACAAAAGACGGGCATAATTATTACCTATATTTATATCTTGACAAAAAACGCCCGAAATATTATAATACAATAAGATAAATTTTAGTTGCGGAGGATATGCCGTATGGAATATTATTTGGGAATAGATATAGGCTCTACCACGGCAAAGGCCGTGCTGCTGAACGAAAGCTTCGACACTGTGTTCGAAACCTACGAAAGGCATTATTCGCGCACGCGGGAAAAGTGTGCGGAGCTGTTTTCGCGCGTGGCGGAGCTTGTGGAAGACGAAAAGGTACATACCGCAATATCCGGCTCTGCCGGAATGGGAATAGCGTCGGCGATAGGTGTGCCCTTTATACAGGAGGTTGTATCCGAGGGGGAGGTCGTAAAGCGGCTTGAACCCGATACCTCGTGCATTATAGAGCTTGGCGGAGAAGACGCAAAGATTATATTTTTGCAGGGCGGCACCGATGAAAGAATGAACGGCACCTGTGCGGGCGGCACGGGAGCTTTTATCGACCAAATGGCAACGCTTCTCGACGTAACGGTTGACGAGCTGGACAGCCTCAGCTTAAATTACGAAAAAATCTATCCCATAGCGTCGCGGTGCGGCGTTTTTGCGAAAACGGACATTCAGCCGCTTATAAACCAAGGCGCGCGCAAGGAGGATATTGCAAAAAGCATATATCAAGCGGTGGTCAATCAAACGATAGCCGGGTTGGCGCAGGGCAGGGCGATAAAGGGCAAGGTTATGTTTTTGGGCGGTCCGCTGTCGTTTTTAAAGGGCTTGCGCCAAAGCTTTACGCAAACGCTCTCGCTGAAAGAAAGCGATGCCGTGTTCCCCGAATATGCGCGAACGTGCGTGGCACTGGGGGCGGCATATTACGCATCCTCGATTCCCAACAGATACAAGCCCGCCGATTTAACGGCACGCATAGCTTCCGTGAAAAACACGGGCGAAGTGAGAATACTTGCTCCGCTGTTTAAAAACGAGGACGAGTATGCCACATTTTTGCGCGGGCACGGTGCGGCTCACGTGAAAACGCGCAGTATAGACGAATATAGCGGCGGGGCATACCTCGGGATAGATTGCGGCTCCACAACAACAAAGCTTGTGCTTATATCCGAGGATAAGGAAATTTTGTATTCGTACTATTCGTCAAACAAGGGCGCACCCGTTGATGTTGTAAAAAAATGCCTTGAAGATATTTACGAGCTGTGCGGCGATCGCATACGCATTAAGGGAAGCGCGGTAACGGGTTACGGCGAAGAGCTTATCAAAAACGCGTTTTCCGTCGATTACGGAATAGTGGAAACGATTGCGCATTTTACCGCCGCAAAATATTTTAAGCCCGATGTTGATTTTATTTTGGACATAGGCGGGCAAGATATAAAATGCTTTAAAATTCATAACGGCGCGATTGACGGCATAATGCTTAACGAGGCGTGCTCGTCGGGGTGCGGGTCGTTCTTGGAAACCTTTGCGAAATCGATGGGCTACACCGCCGAGGACTTTGCGAAAAAAGCAATATATGCAACCGCTCCCGTGGATTTGGGCAGTCGCTGCACGGTGTTTATGAACTCCTCCGTAAAGCAGGCGCAAAAAGAGGGAGCAAGCGTGGAGGACATATCCGCGGGGCTGGCGATAAGCGTTGTTAAAAATGCCATATACAAGGTAATTCGTGCGGCAAATGCGGACGAATTGGGGAAAAACATTGTCGTGCAGGGGGGCACGTTTTACAATGATGCGGTTTTGCGTTCGTTTGAGCGCGAAATCGGACGCGAGGTTATCCGTCCCGACATTGCGGGGCTTATGGGGGCATACGGCGCGGCGATATATTCAATGCGCGCAATGCTGTCCTCGATTATTACAAAAGAAAAGCTGCAAGACTTTTCGCACACGGCAACAACCACCGTTTGCCGCGGCTGTACAAACGGGTGTCATTTAACGATAAATACCTTTTCCGACGGGAGAAGGTTTATCTCGGGAAACAGATGCTCCAAGGGTGCGGGCAAAAAGACCGCACAAAGCTTGCCAAACCTGTACGAATATAAGCGGACAGCGCTTTTGACAGCGTCAAACGGAAAAAACACGCGCGGGAGGATAGGGCTTCCGCTTGCACTCGGAATGTACGAGCTGCTTCCGCTGTGGCACGGAATTTTCACAAGCTTGGGCTACGAAACCGTCATATCTCCGATTTCCACGCGTAAGCTGTATGAAAAGGGGCAGTTCTCGATACCGTCCGACACAGCGTGCTACCCCGCAAAGCTTATGCACGGGCATATAGAATATCTTTTAAGCAGCGGCGTTGACGCGGTGTTTTACCCGTGTCTTACCTACAACATAAACGAGAAAAAGGGCGACAATCACTACAATTGCCCCGTGGTGGCGTATTATTCCGAGCTTCTCTGCGGCAATGTGGACGAGCTTGAGAATACGCGGTTTTTATACCCGTATCTTAACATTAACAGCAAGCGTAATCTTGCGCGCGAGCTGGAAAAATATCTAAATGCCGCCTTAGGGAGCTTTTCGCGGCGCGAAATAACCAGGGCGGTGCAATACGGCTTCGATTGCTTGGAAAAATACCGCAGCGGTGTTAAGAAGCAAGGCGCGGCGGCTGTAAAATACGCACGCGAGAACAATAAAAGCATAATGATTTTGGCTGGGCGTCCTTACCATATTGACAGCGAGGTGTGCCACGGCATAGACACCTTGGCGGGCGAGTTGGGCTTTGTTGTCGTAAGCGAGGACAGCCTGCCCGACGCAACGGAAAAGGTAAACCCAAATGTGCTCAACCAGTGGACGTACCACGCGCGGCTTTACAATGCGGCACAGCTTGCCGCCGAGAACGATGATATGCAGCTTGTGCAGCTTGTGTCGTTCGGTTGCGGGGTGGACGCGATAACCACCGACGAGGTGCGCTCCATTCTCGAAAAGCACGATAAGCTGTATACACAGCTTAAAATAGACGAGATAACAAACCTCGGTGCTGTA
>CAZIQC010000170.1:0-3627 GCA_964541335.1 uncultured Oscillospiraceae bacterium | reverse complement strand
GAAGAGATGGAAGCCGAGAGCAAATTTTGCGTATATACCACGGTAGAAGCCACTGATGAGTGGCTGCACAGCTTTTACTATTTTAATGACGAAATTCCTACCGAAGCGGACTTTGAAAAAGCAATCGGTGACTATTTGACGTTTGAGTTTTCTATGGTAATGCAAGGGCGAGAGTACCTTTTTGAGGAGGAAGACAAAAATGTTAAATCTTGACGACAGAATATGGAAACCGTTTTTCATCGGGAACGTATTCGCGGTTAAAAGACCAAAAGCACGCTCGGAAAGGGACTACAAGGACGGCAAGTCCCCATTTGTAGCTTCGGGAAACTTTAACAACGGGGTCATAAGGTGTTGTGAGCCACATACAGATGAAATACTTGACAAAGGAAACTGTATCACCGTAAGTCCCGTTGACGGAAGCGCTTTTTATCAGCAAAGCGACTTTTTGGGGCGTGGCGGTGCAGGGTCTTCCATTCTTTTACTCTACAGCGAACACATCAACAAATATTCGGGGTTATTCATTGCCCGCCTGATACGGCAGACTTGCTCAAAATATTGCTACGGCAAAATGGGGAATAAAGACGGTATTAAACGAGAAAAGATACTTTTACCCATTACCGATGACGGACAACCTGACTACAAATATATGGAGCAGTACACAAGGGAACAAAAGGACAAGCTCAAAAAGAGATATATTGACTTTATTGATAATAATTACCCAATACAGTTACTTCCAAGTCGTGAAGAAAAAGCGTGGGCGAATTTTAAAGTTGTTGATTTGTTTGACTGCAAACGAGGAAATCAAAATAATATGAATGCGCTTGCAGACGGAAATGATATGCTTATTTCGGCAAAGAATATCAACAACGGACTGAAAGGCTTTTATACATCGACCAACGACAAAAAGGGTACATATAAAGGAAATTGCATAACGCTGAACAATGACGGCGACGGTGGTGTGGGCTTGGCATATTATCAGCCGTACAGGTTCTTGCTGGACACTCACGTATACGCACTTTATCCCAAAGAGAATATCAGTTATTTTGTTATGTTATATCTGTCGCAATCATTATCGAAGCAAAGAGTGTGTTTCAGTCACGGTTATTCAATAAGCCGGGAAAGATTAAATGCTATGAAGATTATGCTTCCCATTACCGACGACGGCAAGCCCGACTACAAATATATGGAGCAGTACGCAAAAGCCGTTATGCTCGGGAAATACAAAAAATATCTTGAGTATGCTCGGGGTTAAAGGATAGGTGGGTGTTAATATTTCTTGACAAGGGACGCCGATGTATTGTAAAATGAGAATGATTTTCAATTTGATAAGGAGAAAAACAATGTCAAAAATTAAAAAGGTAAGCGTTATTGCTTTGATTATTGCCTTAATTGCGTCGGGGTGCAACGCTCCCGAAAAAGCAGGGACGGCACACGGCGATAAAATAAAAATTACGGCAACGGTTTTTCCGCTGTATGATTTTGCAAGGCAAATCGTAAAAGACAGGGCAGAGCTTGTTATGCTGCTTCCGACGGGGGCGGAAGTACATTCCTACGAACCGACGCCGAAGGATATAATACAAATACAGTCGAGCGACCTGTTTATAAGAATAGGAGGTGCGGTGGATTCTTGGAGCGAAAGCGCAACAGCCGAGGAAAACGGAAAAGAAGTCAACACTATTTCCGCAACGGATTGTTGCACGCTTTTAACGGAGGACGAGCACGAACACGAGAACTCAGCACATACGGCGAAAGAAACGGAAATTGACGAGCATGTGTGGACATCTCCGAAAAACGCAATGCTGATTGCGCAAAAAATTTGCGACGAGATATGCGAGCTTGACAAGGAAAACGAGGAGATATACAGGGAAAATTCGGCTCAGTTTCAAAAACAGCTTCAAGAGCTTGACGTCCTTTTTGAGAGCACGGTAAAAAACGGTGCGGATGTGCCGGTGGTATTTGCCGACAGATTTCCGTTTAAATATTTGGCAAACGATTACGGATTTTCGTATATTGCGGCATTTTTGGGGTGCTCGTCGGAAAGCGAGCCGAGTGCCCATACCGTAACAAAAATTATAGACAGCATAAAAGAGCAAAAAATAGGCGTTGTAATGTATACCGAAACCTCGAACGGAGAGCTTGCCGATACAATATGCGAGGAAACGGGGGCAAAGAAAATGCTTATGCATTCGTGCCACACGGTTACGAAAAAACAGTTTGCGGAAAACATAACATATGTTGAGCTTATGAAAAGCAATGTAAATTCGCTGAAAGCGGCACTTTCGGCAAAAGATACTTGACAGACGGCGCGCGACGGTGTAAATTATTAAGAGAGAAAAACGACTTGTTTATTAAAAATTTACAGTTTGTTTAATAAATCGATACCGAAATGCGGTATAATTGAACGGCAGTAAAAGGGGGATTAAATATGACGGAAAACGGATTTGCCGTAGAGATAAAAAATCTCACAAAAAAATACGGCGCAAACCGTGCGCTCGACGATATATCGTTCAACGTGCGACACGGTGAAATTATGGGCTTTCTCGGACCGAACGGTGCGGGAAAAAGTACAACTATGAATATTTTGTGCGGATGTATAAGCGCAAGCAGCGGCTCGGCTGAGGTGTGCGGGTGCGATGTGTTGGAAAATCCGCTGATAGTAAAAAGCAAAATAGGCTATCTTCCCGAAAATCCGCCCCTGTATTTCGATATGACGGTGGAGGAGTATTTAAATTTTGTTTACGAACTCAAAAAGGTTAAAAACAACAAAAAAGAGCATTTGGAAGAAATTATGGAGCTTGTTAAGATAACCGATATGCGCAAAAGAATGATAAAAAACCTTTCCAAGGGATATAAGCAGCGCGTGGGGCTTGCGCAAGCCCTTATCGGTTCGCCCGAGGTTTTGGTGCTTGACGAACCCACCGTGGGGCTTGACCCGAAGCAGATTGTGGAGATAAGAAATGTTATCAAAGAAATAGGAAAGCAGCGCACGATTATTCTCAGCACGCATATTTTGCAGGAGGTAAGCGCGGTGTGTGACCGCGTGACGATTATTTCCCGCGGAAAAATAGTTGCACAGGACACCATTGACGGTTTGGAAAACAGAACCGGCGGGAAAGATACTTATATTTTAAGCGTGTTTGACGACAGAGAGGGTGCCGTTAAGGTAATATATTCAATCCCGGGTGTGGTGGAATGTTCAAAGCAACCGTCAACGGAGGAAAATGTGTACACGTTTAAAATTCGTAAGGAGGGCGATTTCGATATTCGCCGCAGTCTTTCGGAGAAAATGGCGGAGCGCGGAATTGTTATTGCGGAACTGAAATCCGCCGGATTGACGCTTGAGGAAATATTTATGCGATTAACCGCAGAGGAAGCAAACGAAAATGTGCTAAGTCCCGCGGACGATACGAACACCTCCTCCGAAAAAGATGTAATAAAGGAGGACGATACAGATGAAAGCAATATTTAAAAAGGAATTCAGAAACTATTTTATGTCGCCGATAGGCTACATATTTGTGGGTGTGTTTACCGCGCTGGCGGCAATGTTTTTTTCAAGCGGAATACGGCAAACACAGCAGGCTGATATATCGCTGATGTTTTCGGACATAAATGTGGTGTATTTGTTTT
>CAZIQC010000169.1:0-3638 GCA_964541335.1 uncultured Oscillospiraceae bacterium | reverse complement strand
ACACGCTTGCCGGCGAGTTAAACTGTGTTCCCAGCCAGATAAACTACGTTATTCAAACGCGATTTACGCCCGAGCGCGGCTATACTATAGAAAGTCGCCGCGGCGGCGGAGGAGGCGTGCGCATACGATGCGTAAATACGGAGCGCGGCGCATATCCGATGCACATTGTAAATGCCGTCGGCGATACGCTGTCGCAGAGAACGGCGGTTGCGTTTATACGCAATTTGCTCGATTACGAATGTATAACAGGACGCGAGGCGCGGCTTATGGCGGGAGCGGTAAACGACAGGGCACTTCCCGCCGCGGGCGATGTGCGTGACCGCCTGCGTGCCGCAATCTTTAAAAATATGCTTACGAGCTTACATGGGAGTTGATTTTATGCTTTGCGAAAAATGCGGACAAAGAGAAGCCACCGTGCTTTACACACAGATAATTAACGGGCACAAGCAAACGCTTAACCTGTGCCGCGAATGTGCGGGACAGGATTCGGGCTTTGCGAATTTTGGGTCGCTGTTCGGCTTCGGCACACCCGGCGGTTACACCGAACGGCGCACACAGCGTTGCCCCGTGTGCGGTATGACGCTTGCCGAGTTTTCGAAAACGGGAAAAATGGGGTGCGGCGAGTGCTATCGCACATTCCGCACACAGGCAATTCCTCTTTTGAAAAAAATTCACGGCTCGACAAAGCACATATCCGCCGAACCGATAAAAAAAGCCGAGGAAAGCCGCGCTGAGTCGCTTCGCGAGCAAATGCGGCAAGCCGTCGAATGTGAGGATTTCGAAACGGCGGCGCGGCTTCGCGACGAGATACGAAAAATAAGCGAGGAGGGTGACAAATGAGTGCGGAAAACGAAAAAAACACCGCGCTGTCCACGCGTGTGCGACTGGCGCGCAACATCAAGGGAAAGCCTTTCCCCGCAAAAATGAGCGTAAAGGATGCCGAGGAGCTTATCGACATTGTGTACGGGGCGTTGGCGGCGTCGGCACTGGGGTCGGAGCTGACGCTTTACAAAATGCACAGACTCTCCGACGCGGAGAAGCAGTCGCTGGTGGAAAAGCACCTCATAAGCCGAAATCTTGCGGCGGGGAAGCTGCCATCCGCGGCGATTGTGAGCCGTGATAAGAGAATTTCCGTTATGGTAAACGAGGAGGATCATATTCGATTGCAGGTTTTTCGCAACGGGCTTGCCGCCGACTCCGCATATGAGGAGGCAAACCGGCTGATTCGCCTTATCGGCGAAAAGGTTGAATTTGAATATGACACCGATTTCGGTTATTTAACAAGCTGTCCGACAAATGTGGGCACGGGTATGCGAGTGTCGGTAATGCTTCATTTGCCGGCAATAAGTCTTACAAAAAGCGAAGCGCCTCTCATAAAGTGGGCAACAAATGCCGCAATGACGGTGCGCGGCGTGTACGGCGAGGGGTCAAAGGCAAGCGGTGCGTTGTATCAGTTGTCAAATCAGCGCACGCTCGGCATAAGTGACGCGGATATTTTGCGTGCGTTTAAAGAGGCCGCGACCGCACTTGCGGACGAAGAGCAAAGGTTGTGCACCGCGCTTGCAAAGGATAAATTGCCGCAACTTAAAGACAGATGTCGGCGCAGCTTGGGACTTTTGAAGCACGCGTATATGATTTCAAGCAGTGAGGCAATGCAGCTTGTTTCCGATGTTTGCCTGGGAAAAAAAACAGGCATAATAAATAATGTGGATATACGCGGGCTGTATGCCACGCTTTTTGAAGTAATGCCCGCAACAATGCTTTTAAAGGGAGATACGCAAAGCTCGCAGCAGCGCGACGTACAGCGCGCGCAAATACTGCAAAACGCAATAAGGGAGGTATAATTATGAGAATGGAACAAAAATTCACGCCGCCGGCGCAAAAGGCGATTGTGCTTTCACAGCGATGTGCGGAGCAAACGGGTTGCAGTTATGTGGGAACGGAGCACCTTCTCTACGGCCTTTTGGACGAGGGAAGCGACTTTGCCGCAAAATATCTTGAAGAAAACGGAATAGAAAAAGAAGCTCTTCTCGAAAAAATAGAAGAGTACAATCAAGGCTTTTCGCAGGGAAGCTTTTCGGGCTTTACACCGCGCACAAGCAGATGTATACAAAACAGCGTAACCGAAGCGCACAAATACCAAAGCGAATATATCGGCACGGAGCATTTACTGCTTGCCTTAGCTCGCGAAACGGACGGCGCGGCATACAAAATATTGTTGCAGCTCGGTGCACCGAAAAATCTTTATGAGGATATAGCCGCACACCTAAACACGGGACAGGGCTTTCAGGGAAATTCTGCGGGTACACATAACGGCAGTACACCTACTCTCGACAAATTCGGCAAGGACCTTACCGAACTTGCCCGTGCCGGAAAGTTCGACCCCGTTATAGGAAGAAGCAAGGAGATTGAACGCGTTATCCAAATTCTTTCCAGAAGAACAAAGAACAACCCCGTGCTTTTGGGCGAACCCGGCGTGGGTAAAACCGCCGTGGCGGAGGGCTTGGCACAGCAAATTGCCTCGGGAAACGTTCCCGAACCGCTCAAAAACAAGCGCATATTCTCGCTCGATTTATCGGGAATATTGGCGGGGGCAAAATATCGCGGCGAATTTGAGGAACGCCTGAAAAAGGCCATCGACGAGGTTATCAATGACGGCAGTGTAATTTTGTTTGTGGACGAAATGCACACAATCATCGGCGCGGGCGCGGCGGAGGGCGCAATCGACGCGGCAAATATCCTGAAGCCCTCGCTTGCACGCGGCGAGCTTCAAATGATAGGCGCGACAACGCTTAACGAATATCGCAAATATATCGAAAAAGACGCCGCACTTGAGCGCCGCTTTCAGCCCGTGACGGTGGGCGAGCCAACCGTTGACGAAACGGTGCTGATCCTTCGCGGAATACGCGAAAAATACGAAGCGCACCACGGCGTAAAAATATCGGACGAAGCAATCGAAGCGGCGGCAAAGCTGAGCAGTCGCTACATTACGGACAGATTTTTGCCCGATAAAGCGATTGACCTTGTCGACGAGGCGTGCAGTCGCGTGCGGTTGGGTGCAATGACCGCCCCACCGGAAATAAAAGAAATGGAGGACAGGGCGCAAATGCTTGCCCACGAGAAAAAGCAAGCCGTTTCCAAGCAGGATTTCGAAAAAGCCGCCGCACTGCGTGACGAGGAAAAGAAGCTGAAAGAAACCCTCGAAAAAAAGCGCGAGGAATGGAAAAATTCCGCCGGGCAATCGAGCGGCGTTATAGGCGAGGAAGATATTGCCGACGTTATCGCCGGGTGGACGGGAATACCCGTTAAAAAACTTAAAGAAGAGGAAACCGAGCGCCTCAGGAAGCTTGAGGATATATTGCACAAGCGCGTAATAGGTCAATCGGAGGCGGTAAGCGCGGTAGCCCGTGCGATACGCCGCGGAAGAGTGGGTCTGAAAGACCCCAAAAGACCGATAGGCTCGTTTATATTCTTAGGACCTACGGGCGTCGGAAAAACCGAGCTTTCAAAAGCTCTGGCAGAGGCTCTTTTCGGCGACGAGGATGCCCTCATCAGAATAGATATGTCGGAATATATGGAGAAGCACTCCGTATCGAAGCTTGTGGGGGCGCCTCCGGGATATGTCGGATACGACGAAG
>CAZIQC010000168.1:0-3640 GCA_964541335.1 uncultured Oscillospiraceae bacterium | reverse complement strand
GCACCCCGTAAAAGGCACGGTTTACAATGCTGTTGCCGTCGATTATGATTAAAGTTTCCATAGCTTGCTTCCTTCCGAAAAATAATTTTCTTACCAATAATTATTGCACAAAACAGAGCAAAAATCAAGGGCTTGTGTATCAATGATACGGAAAATGCAAAAAAATAAAAAAAATGCTTGCATTTTTCGTTTTAATCTGCTAAAATACTAAATACGCGTTGTAAATGATTCCTAAGGAGGTAAAATAGATATGGCTAAATGTGATGTATGCGGTAAGGGCGTAACTTTCGGTATTAAGGTGAGCCACTCGCACAGAAGAGCTAACCGTGCTTGGAAGCCCAATGTTAAAACAGTTAAGGCTGTTGTAAACGGCACACCCAAGACAATTCATGTTTGCTCTCGTTGCCTGAGAAGCGGTAAAGTAGTAAGAGCCGTATAATTTAAAACAGGCATATCGGCAGTTCCGTACGGAACTGCCTTTTTGTATGCCGAAAATTTACGCTCGGATTTCGCATAGATCCACCTTGTCCGCACCGTCCGTTTCGAGAAGCTGTACCCGCACGATTTCCGCTCTCGATGTGGGAATGTTTTTCCCCACATAGTCGGGGCGAATGGGAAGCTCGCGATGACCGCGATCGATCAATACGGCAAGCTGGATTTTGTCGGGTCTGCCGAGGGTGATGACGGCGTCAAGCGCGGCACGCACGGTTCTGCCGGTATAGATAACGTCGTCAACGAGAATAATGTTTTTCCCCGTGGGGTCAAGGTCGGGCACGGCGGAGCTTATGTGCGGGTCTTTATCCGATTTTGTTAAGTCGTCACGATAAAGGGTAACGTCCATCTCCAGCGTGGGAACGGCAATTTCCTCAATGTGTTTTATACAGGACGCTATTCTTTGCGCAAGAGGAAGCCCCCTCGTTTTTATGCCGATGAGGCAAAGCGCGGACAAGTCGTCGTTTTTTTCGAGAATTTCGTGAGAAATTCGCTTTATCGTGCGGGAAATTGCGTTTTCGTCAAACAAATTTTCTTTTTTTACGTACAGCATAAAATTACCTCCCTTGTTTCTTTATTTTAACACAATTTTTTCGACTTGTAAACAAAACAAAATATTTTTGCGGCTTATATCGGGGAAAAATTTCTTTACTAAAGCGGTATGTTGTGATATAATCGAAAAAGAGGTGATATATTGTGGAAGAAAAAACAATTTTAAGCTACAAGGGCAAGCCTATGGTACGCCGCGGCGATATTATCTATTACGGCGATATGAACGAACGCTATATTATAATATTTACGATTAAGTCAAAGAAAAAGGTCGGTAATCTTGAGGTTGCGGACAGCGTGACGATAGACCTTTGCACGAACAGGGGAAGCGGCAAAGAAAAGGTTATAAAAAAAGCAAGTCGCGAAAGCCTGTACGAGGCAATAGACATTGCGGAATTTTGGCTTGAGGATGCACTTGAAAACGGTTGATTTCCGAAGGGAGTAAACAATGCTTAACGCAAAAGAAAATTTGACAATGCTTGCCGACTTTTACGAGTTTACGATGGCAAACGGGTATTTTATCAACAATGCGGGCGACAGAATATGCTATTTCGACTTATATTTTCGCACCGTTCCCGACAACGGAGGCTTTGCGATTATGGCAGGTACACAGCAAGCAATAGAGTATATGAAAAGCCTTGCTTTCGATGATGAGGATATAGAATATCTTCGCTCCAAGGGAATTTTCGACGAGGGCTTTTTGGATTATCTGCGCAACTTTAAATTTGCGTGCGATGTGTGGGCTGTTCCCGAAGGAACGCCCGTGTTTCCGTCCGAGCCGCTTATCACGGTGCGCGGGCCGGCAATTCAGGCACAGCTTCTCGAAACAATGCTGCTGCTTACGATAAATCATCAAACGCTTATCGCAACAAAGGCAAATCGTATCGTTCGCGCGGCACAGGGGCGCAGTGTTATGGAGTTCGGCTCAAGGCGTGCACACGGAACAAACAGCGCAATTCTCGGCGCACGCGCGGCGTACATTGCGGGCTGTGTGGGCACGGCGTGCACACTCAGCGACGAGCTGTATGCAATTCCGGCATTGGGAACTATGGCGCACAGCTGGGTGCAGATGTTTCCGACGGAGTATGACGCTTTTCGTGCTTATGCCGAGGCATATCCCGATGGGTGTACGCTTTTGATAGATACGTACAATGTTTTAAAAAGCGGCTTGCCGAATGCCATTCGCGTGTTTAACGAGTGCGTTGTTCCGCGCGGCTTCAGACCCAAGGGCGTGCGTATCGACAGCGGAGATATAACGTATCTCACGGTTAAAATTCGCAAAGAGCTCGACCGTGCCGGCTTTGAAGACTGCGCGATTGTGGTGTCAAACTCGCTTGACGAATATATTATAACGGACACGCTGGCGCAAGGCGCAAAGATAGATTCGTTCGGCGTGGGCGAAAGACTCATCACCGCAAAAAGCTCGCCCGTGTTCGGCGGGGTGTACAAGCTTGTCGGCGTGGAGGATAACGGGAAAATCGTGCCCAAAATAAAAATCAGCGAAAATCCCGCAAAAATCACAATCCCCGATTTTAAACAGGTGTACCGTTTGTACGATAACGAAACGGGCAAGGCCATAGCCGACGTGATGACACTGCACGGCGAAACGATTGACGAGGGTAAGCCCTATGAAATTTTCGACCCCGTGCATACCTGGAAAAGAAAAACCGTTACCGATTTTACCGCACGCAAGCTCCTGGTAAAAATTTTCGATAAGGGCAGGTGCGTATACGAAACGCCGCCTCTTTCCGAAATTCGCGATTATTGCGCAAAACAGGTTGACACAATTTGGGACGAGGTAAAGCGGTTTGAAAATCCGCACAGATACTATGTGGATTTGTCGCAAAAGCTTTGGAATGTAAGAAGAGAGCTGCTTGAAAAATATTCCGAATAGCAAAAGGGGATGTGAAAAAGCTTTTTACATCCTCTTTTAATATGTTAAATTAAATTGAATTAAATTAAACACGGCGGAGGTGCTGTAATGAATACGGATTTTGACGCGGCGATTTTCGATATGGACGGAACACTTCTCGATTCGCTTGATGTGTGGGATAAAATAGATTATGAATTTTTGGAAAAAAAGCGTGGCATTAAGGTGCCAGAGGACTATGTACATACCATTGCCGCAATGAGCTTTTCCGAAACGGCGGAATATACCAAGCGACGGTTTTCACTGCCCGACAGCACCGACGATTTAAAAAACGAATGGATGCAAATGGCAACGGATGAATATGCGCACAATATAAAGTTGAAGCCGTATGCGTACGAGTATCTTCAAAAGCTCAAAAAGGAAAATAAAAAAATAATTTTGTGTACAAGCTCTCCCGACTTTTTGTACAAGCCCGCAATGCGTGCAAACGGCGTTTATGCTCTGTTTGACGACTTTGCCGACACGTGCGAGGCGGGCGTGGGCAAAACAGACCCCGCGGTATATGCCTTGGCGGCGAAAAAAGCGGGCGTGTGCGCACGGCGGTGTATGGTGTTCGAAGATGTGATTTCGGCGGCAAAATGTGCGAAAAGCGCCAAAATGGCGGTGTGCGGAGTGTTCGATAAAAGAAGCGCGGCGCAAAAAGAGGCTATGCGCGAAATATGCGATATG
>CAZIQC010000167.1:0-3651 GCA_964541335.1 uncultured Oscillospiraceae bacterium | reverse complement strand
TTCGGAAAATTATATTTTGCCCATTTCTCATGACGAGGTGGTGCACGGCAAATGCTCGCTTGTGCAAAAGATGGCGGGGCTGTACGACCAAAAGTTTGACTCATTGCGAACGTTTTTTATGTACAAGACCGCACACCCCGGGAAAAAGCTTTTGTTTATGGGAAGCGAATTTGCGCAGTTTATCGAATGGCGTTATTACGAGGCGTTGGAGTGGAAAATGCTTGAGTTTGAAAAGCACAGGCAATTTTCGGATTTTGTTGCCGCACTCAATAAATTTTACGTAAGCTGTAAGCCTTTTTGGGAGATAGAAGACAGTTGGGATGGGTTTGAATGGATAAACGCCGACGATAAAAGCAGAAGTATTGTTTCGTTTGTAAGGCGCGGGAAAAAGCCGACGGACGAAATAGTGGTTATATGCAATTTCACCCCGGTGGAATATAAGGATTATATCGTAGGTGTGCCGCGCCGCGGAAATTATACCGAGGTGTTTACGACCGACCGCCCGGAATTCGGCGGAGGAGGACACACGCCGATAAGCGTACAGGCAAAAAAGAGGGCGGTAAACCTTATGCCGTATTCGATATGTGTTGATGTTGCGCCGATGAGTGCTTCATATATAAAAAGAACAAACAAAAAAAGTGTAACGGAGGGAAACCGAAAATGAAATCTACCGAATGTGTAGCAATGCTTCTTGCGGGAGGACAGGGCAGCAGACTGGGCGTATTGACAAAGCACGTTGCCAAGCCGGCAGTTCCGTTCGGGGGGAAATACCGTATAATCGATTTTACCCTGAGCAACTGTCTTCATTCGGGTATTAACACCGTGGGTGTGCTTACGCAGTATCAACCGCTTGAGCTTAACACCTACATAGGCAGCGGAAACCCGTGGGACCTTAACCGAAACTCGGGCGGAGTGTTCGTACTGCCGCCGTACCAAAGCGCCGAAAAGGGCGAATGGTACAAGGGAACGGCAAACGCGATTTTTCAAAACATTGAATTTGTGGACAAATTCAATCCCGAATATATCGTGGTGCTGTCGGGCGACCATATCTACAAAATGGATTATTCCAAAATGGTAAAATACCACAAGGAAAAGAAAGCCGACGCCACGATTGCGGTTATCGAGGTTCCGTGGGAGGAGGCAAGCCGCTTCGGTATAATGAATACCGACGAAGACGGGAAAATAACGGAATTTGACGAAAAGCCCGCCAACCCCAAGAGCAACCTTGCCTCAATGGGCGTATATGTGTTTACGTGGAGCGTGCTTAAGAAATACCTCAAAAACGACGAAAAAGATCCGAGCAGTGCCAACGATTTCGGGAAAAATATTATCCCCGCAATGTTAGCCAACGCCGAGGGGCTGTATGCCTACGGATTTTCGGGATATTGGAAGGACGTGGGCACGGTTCAAAGCCTGTGGGAGGCGAATATGGATTTGATTGCACAGCCACCCGCTTTCGATTTGCACGACAAGGAATGGCGCATTTTCTCCAGAAACCCCGTTAAGCCGCCGCATTTTGCGGCAAACGGCGCGGTTATATCAAACAGTTGTGTTACGGAGGGGTGCAACGTGTACGGCACGGTGCGCCGCAGCATATTGTTTGAGGGGGTAACGGTGGAAAAGGGTGCGGTTGTTCAGGATTCCATTGTTTTCCCGGGCAGCGTTATCGGCAAAAATACCGTTGTGGATAAATCCATTGTCGGGGAAAATACCGTTATCGGCAAAAATTGTATTATCGGCGACAAAAACACCGCAAGCGACAAATACGCAAGTCAGTATTGCAGCGGCGGCATATCTCTTATCGGCGGCGGTTTGACGATTGCCGACAATGTGAAAATAGGCGCAATGGCTATGGTAACGGCGTCTGTAAAGGAGGGCGAATAATTATGAAGGATATGATGGGTATTATCCTTGCCGATAAAAGCGACATTCGCTTAAACGAGCTGACGGAAAAGCGCTCCGTTGCGGCAATGCCCGTGGGCGGCAGATATCGACTTATAGATTTTATGCTGTCCAATATGGTAAATTCGGGGATATTCAACATCGGTGTCACCACGCAGATAAATTATTCCTCGCTTATGGATCATCTCGGAAGCGGTGCACCGTGGGATTTGAACAGGAAGCATTACGGCTTGTTCATTCTTCCGCCGTATATCCGCGGCGGCGCGGGCGGTTTGAGTTCGGGAAATATAGACCAGCTTTACGGTGTGCTTGCGTTTTTGCGCCGCAGCAGACAGCAGTATGTGCTTTTGTCGGGGGCAAACATTGTATGCAACTTCACATTTGAGGAGGCTCTTAAAAAGCATATCGACGCAAACGCGGATATAACCGTAATATATCACGACGAAAAGGAAAAAACGGAGCAGCTCGGTCGTTGCACCGTGTATACCGTGGACGAAAACGGCAGAGTAACGGGAATAGAGCATAATCCGCGTTGCCCCAAGAGCACGCTTGCGGGGATGGAAATGTTCATTATGGACAGAATGAAGCTTATCGAAATTATAGAGGAGGGCTATGCCAACGGCAGCCATGACCTGATACGCGACGTGCTTCTTACCAACCTTAAAAATATGAACATCTGCGGGTACGAGTATTGCGGCTTTGCCGGTAGGGTGGATTCCGTAAAAAGCTACTACAGCGTTAATATGCAAATGCTTGAGCCGGATATAAAGAAAGAGCTTTTCGAAAGCGAAAATCTTATATTTACAAAGGTTAAGGACCAAGTTCCCACAATGTACGGCTCAAACGCGCGCGTCAGCGATTCTCTTGTGGCGGACGGGTGCAATATTGAGGGCAGTGTGGAAAACAGCATAATCTTCCGCGGTGTGCACATAGGGCGCGGCGCAACGATAAAAAACAGCATTGTAATGCAAAACAGCGTTGTCGAAAACAATTGCGAAATCGAAAATGTGGTAATAGACAAGGAATGTACTCTGCGACCGGGCAAAAAGCTTATCGGACAGCCGAGCTACCCGGTTATATTGCCCAAGTCGACCTTGCTTTAACGAAAGGATTGTAAGATGAAAGTTTTATTTGCTACAAGCGAATGTGTGCCGTTTGTAAAAACGGGCGGTTTGGCGGATGTTGTGGGAGCACTTCCCGAAAAGCTGTGCGAGCAGGATTGCGATGCACGCGTAATACTTCCCAAATACGGTTCAATAGCCGACCGTTACAAAAACGAAATGCATTATATAGGAAACATATATATAAAAATGGGGTGGAGAAGCCAGTATTGCGGCGTGTTCGACCTTAAGAAAGACGGCGTAACGTATTATTTCGTTGACAACGAATACTATTTCGGCTCGCAGACCGTTTACGGCGATATTGCCATAGATGTGGAGCGTTTTGCCTTTTTCGACAAGGCGGTGCTCGCGCTTTTGCAGGTGGTGGACTTTTGGCCCGACGTCATCCATTGCAACGACTGGCAAACCGGTATGATACCGGTGTTGCTTCGCGCGCATTATGCCTTTGACGACAGATACAACAGAATAAAAACCGTTATGACAGTTCACAATCTGCGCTTCCGCGGTGTGTACGACAAGGAAACGATTGCCGACGTGTGCGAGCTTGACGACAGCTATTTTACAGCCGACAAGCTGGAATTTTACAAGGACGCAAGCTTTCTTAAGGGTGGATTGGTGTATGCGGACT
>CAZIQC010000166.1:0-3652 GCA_964541335.1 uncultured Oscillospiraceae bacterium | reverse complement strand
ACGAAATCGCACCTAATTTTGCACGAATTGGCTGTTATACAGCTTTTTGTAAAAACCGCCTTGCGCCATAAGCTCGCGGTGCGTGCCCTGCTCTTCTATGCGACCGCGGTTCATAACAATGATAACGTCCGCCTCGCGCACGGTTGAAAGCCTGTGCGCCACCACAAATGAGGTGCGCCCTTTCATCATTTCGGCAAATGCCGCCTGGATTTTTTGCTCGGTGCGAGTGTCCACGGAGGAGGTTGCCTCGTCCAAAATAAGCATATGCGGCAACGCCAGCATTGCCCGCGCTATGCACAGGAGCTGTCTTTGCCCGACGGACAAATTCTCGCCGCCCTCTTCTATATAGGTATCGTAGCCGTTCGGCAAGCGGCGAATAAAGGAATGTGCATATGCCGCTTTGGCGGCGGCTTCGATTTCGGAGGGGGTGGCGGTTTCCTTGCCGTAGGCTATGTTTTCGCGCACCGTGCCCGCAAAAAGGCGCGTATCTTGCAAAACCATTGCATAGCGGCGGCGCAGGTCGCGGCGCGTCATTTTACGAATGTTTGCTCCGTCGACCTCTATTTCGCCGCCGTCGGTTTCGTAAAAGCGCATTAAAAGGTTGATAAGCGTGGTTTTGCCGCACCCCGTCGGGCCGACGATGGCAACGCGTTGTCCGCGGTATGCCTCAAGCGAGAGGTTTTGTATAAGGGGGCGTTCCTTTGAATAAGAAAAGCACACGTTTTTCAAGCACACGTGCCCCTCGGGTGCGGGGCTTAGGGGCGAGGCGGGGTCGGGCGTTTCGTCGGGTTCGTCGAGTATTTCGAAAATGCGCGCCGCGCAAGTGAGCGCGTTTTGCATTTCGGTGACAACGCCGCTTATTTCGTTAAACGGCTTTGCATACTGCGAGGCGTAGCTTAAAAATACGCTGAGCCGACCCACCGTTATGCCGAGGTTCATAGCAAAAAACGCGCTTACCGCCGCAACAACGGCATACACCAAATTGTTGACAAGGCGCGTTGACGGATTGGTGAGGCTTGAAAAAAAGGTTGCGTTGAGAGAGGCTTTTTCAAGCCTTGCGTTAATTTCGTCAAAGGAGGCAAGGGTTTTGTTTTCGCAGCCGAATGCGCGAATTATGCGTTGCCCCTCGATTGCTTCGTTTATGAGGGAGGTTTCCTCCCCGCGAATAACCGCCTGCTCTTTAAAAAAGCGGTGCGTTTTCGTTGCGATGAAGCGTGCCGTGAAAATCGACAGCGGCGTAAGCAAAATAACGCACAGCGCAATTACCGCATTGAGATAAAGCATTATGCCGAGGGTTGCCGCAATGGTTATCACCCCCGTGAAAAACTGCGTAAAGCCCATCAAAATCCCGTCGGAAAAGGAGTCGACATCAGACACCATTCGGCTTACGGTGTCGCCCGTGGGGTGCGTGTCGGTATAAGAAAGGGGGAGCTTGTTTTGCTTTGCGCCGAGTATTGTGCGCAAATCGCGGCAAACGGAAAACGTTATGCGATTGTTCGACATTGACATAAGCTGTTGTGCCGGCACATACAAAAGCGCCGCACCGAGCACGAGGAGGGCGTTATGCCGCACGATTTCAAAATCGACCTTCCCCACGCCCAACATTGCGTCTATCGCTTTGCCGCAAAAAATCGGTATCAAAAGCTGTGCCGCCACACACACAAGCGCAAGCGCAAGGCTCAGCGCGATATACGCTTTATACGGCTTTAACAGCGCAAGAACACGTTTTAGGGTGCTTTGTTTCATTTTGCCGCCTCCGTTTCAAATTGGCTTTCGTGAATTTCGCGATAGGTTTCGCACCGCGCCAAAAGCTCGGCGTGCGTGCCGCAGTCGCACAGGCGACCGTCCTCCATAACGAGGATTTTGTCGGCGTGCATTACGGAGCTTGTGCGCTGACTTACGATGAAAACGCACTTGTCCGCGGCAAGGGCGCGCAAAGATTGCCGCAGTGCCGCTTCGGTGGCATAGTCGAGCGCACTGGCGCTGTCGTCAAGAATCAGGATTTTTGCGTTTTTACACAGCGCGCGCGCAATGCACAGCCGCTGTTTTTGTCCGCCGGAGAAATTTTCGCCCCCGGGGGCAACTCTTTCATCAAGTCCGCGGGGCTTTTCGTTTATAAAATCCGCCGCTTGCGCCGCCGCAAGTGCTTGATAAAGCACCTCGTCGGGCGCGTTTTCACAGCCCCAAAGGAGGTTTTCGCGCACCGTGCCCGAAAACAGGCGCGACTTTTGCGGCACAACCGCCACCGCCGCCAAAAGTGCCGCGCGCGACAGCTCTTGCACAGGCTCGCCGCCGACGTACACGCACCCGCAGGTGGCATCGTAAAAACGCGGAATTAAATTCACAAGCGAGGATTTGCCGCTGCCGGTGCCGCCTATTATGCCGACGGTTTCGCCGTAGTTCGCCCAAAAGGATATGTCGGAAAGGGCGTTTTCTCCGCCGGTGCGATATTTAAGCGACACGTTTTCGAAGCGCACCGCCTCGCGCCCGCCGGAGAGGGGTTTGTCGCCGTTAAAGGACATTTCGCAGGGCGTGTCGAGAACGGCTTCCACACGCCGAACGGAGGATACAACCTTGCCGAGAACGTCTATCAAATTGGCAAGCTTTACAAGCTCGATTAAAATTTGCCCGATGTAATTTATAAGCGCAACAACGTCGCCGTATTTGACAACCCCCGCATTTACCTTGCCCGCGCAAATTTGAAGCACGAGCACGATTGCGCAGTTTACCGCGGCATACGTAAGCGGGTTCATCAGCGCGGCAACGTTGCCCGCGCGCCGCTGTGCCGCCGCCAAAAGCGAGGTTACACGCTCAAAACGGCGTTGTGTGGCCTCCTCCTTGCCGAATGCGCGAATTACCCGCACACCGTTAACGGCTTCCCTTGTGGAAGCGGTGACGGCGTCCAGCCCGGATTGCACCTCGCGGTACATAGGCGCGGTTATGCGCATTATGCCGAACACTATCAAAAAAAGCACAAAAATAACCGCGGCGAACACAGCCGCCGCTTCGGCATTTATATAAAATGCCGCGGCAAACGCGCCGAACACTATAAACGGACTGCGCAAAAACAGGCGCAAAAACATATTTATTCCGTTTTGAACACGATTTACGTCGCTTGTAAGGCGCGTAACAAGCGTGGAATTGCCGACGCTATCGAGGGTGGAAAAGTCGAAGCCCTGTATTTTTTCAAGCAATTGGCGGCGCAGTGCGCACGCGGTTGACACGGCGGCGCGCGCCGCAAAATACTGCGCCGCATAGCTTGACAAAAGCCCCAGTGCCGCCATTGCCGCAAGCAAGGCAAAGCGCGACAGAATGTAGCCCCCGTCGCCCGCGGAAATGCCCACATTTATCATACCCGCAACGATTAACGGCACGGCAAGGTCGAAGCACGCCTCCAGCATTTTAAAAAGCGGCGCGAGAATACACATAAGGCGATATTTTTTTAAGTGCGGTAAAATATATTTCATAATTATCCTCCGAAAAAAATTGCGGTAAAACAACACAAAGGTTATTTTAGGATTTTGTTAAGTTAGGGACAAAATAATTTTTTTCGAAAGGCTTCCCCTTGAGTAAATACTGATTTAATGTCCTTTTCCCCCAAAAAATCCTCCCGTCACGCGGAACGCGTGCCACACTCCTTTAGGCAAGGAGG
>CAZIQC010000165.1:0-3695 GCA_964541335.1 uncultured Oscillospiraceae bacterium | reverse complement strand
AGTAATATATCGCACCGCAAGGTATATCGCAAATTCCGTCAGGAATTTATATCGCTGAGTTTAATCGTTTCACGATTAAACTCATTATATCACCCCCGCGGCGTAATTTCAACGAAAAAATACGCCCGTCTGCAACATTGCGGTATACAAAAGAGCTTTCGCGGGAAAAATTACGAAAGAGTAATTTTTTATGCGGAGGCTTTTTATGATAAACAAGGTTGAAATTTGCGGTGTGAATACCGCCGTTCTTCCCACCCTCACGCGCGAGGAAAAAACCGAGCTTTTCAAAAAAATAAAGTTGGGCGACACCGCCGCCCGCGAAACCTTCATCAAAGGCAATTTGCGGCTTGTGCTCAGTGTTATAGGGCGGTTTAACAACCGCGGCGAAAATGTGGACGACCTTTTTCAGGTGGGCTGTATAGGCTTGATAAAAGCCATCGACAACTTTAACACCGAGCTGGACGTGCAGTTTTCCACCTATGCCGTGCCGATGATTATCGGCGAGATACGCCGCTATCTGCGCGACAACAACGCCGTGCGCGTGTCGCGCTCTTTGCGGGATATTGCCTACAAGGCACTGTGTATCCGCGAAAAAATCATCGCCGCCACCAATCGCGAGCCTACCGTAGGCGAGCTTGCCGCCGCCTTGGACGTACCCAAGGAGGACGTTGCAACCGCGCTTGACGCAATACAAGAGCCGGTTTCTCTTTTCGAGCCGGTTTATCACGACGGAACGGACGCCGTGTATATTATGGACCAAGTGTCGGACAAGAAAAACACCGACGATGCCTGGATAGAGCGAATTTCCCTGCGCGAGGCTATGAAAAAGCTGTCCGAGCGCGAAAAAGCCATCGTCCGCCTGCGCTTCTTCCGCGGTAAAACGCAAACCGAGGTTGCACGCGAAATCGGCATAAGCCAGGCACAGGTGTCGCGCCTTGAAAAAAGCGCAATCGCCAATATGCGAAAAAGCATTTGACAAAAGCCGAGGTGCACCCCACCGCCGAATGTTTTCCCGAGCTTTCTATTTTGTTAAAATAACAACACGGTCGTTCCCGCCGTAATCCCGATACACCTCCGCGGCGGAAAACTCCTTTGCCGCTTCGCAAACGCTGTGCGCCTGGTCATAGCCGATTTCAAGGGCAAGCACCCCGCCGTCGGCAAGTGCGCAATAAGCTTTTTTTATAATTTCCCGATAAAAAACAAGTCCGTCCGCGCCGCCGTCAAGCGCAAGCATCGGCTCAAAGCGGCTTACCTCCGCGCGGCGCGCAATATCCGATTGTATATACGGCGGGTTTGCCGTTATCACGTTATAGCCCTCGGCTATGCTTTCCGCAAGCACGTCAAGCCGCTTAACCTCCACCCTGTCGGCAACGCCGTTTAAAGCGGCGTTTTTTTTCGCCGCGGAAAGTGCCCCGTCCGCAATGTCCGTCAGTGTAACATATGCGCCGCGCACAAAATGCGCAATGCTTATCCCAATGCACCCGCTTCCCGTGCACAAATCCAGCACACGCATACCCGCCTTTACGTGCCGCAGCACATTTTCCACAAGGCACTCGGTGTCCGGTCTGGGGATAAGTGTGTCGCGGTTAAGCGCAAAGCGCAGTCCCATAAACTCCTTTTCGCCGATGATATATGCCACGGGTTCGCCCTTTTCGCGGCGGGCAACACATTCCTCAAACAGGGCAAGTCTGTCCTCACTCGGCATATCGAAAACCATCGCCGCGTCGCTCTTTTTTGCGCAGTGCGCCAAAAGCACACGCGCGTCGAGCATAGGCGTGGCAGAGCCGCTCAGCCGCCGCGCGGCTTTTCTCAATAAATCGTTTACCATTTGTCGTCCTCTTTGTTGCCCGTAAGCACCGCCTGCATTGCGGCAATTGCCACCTCAAGCTGCGAATCGTCCGGCTCGCGCGTGGTGATTTTTTGCAGCCACATTCCCGGGCGCGACACCGCGCGAACAAGGGCGTTGTCGCTTTTTCCCGCAATGCGAATTACCTCATAGCTTAATCCCGCAACCACCGGCAGAAGCAAAAGCCTAAGCCCGATACGCATCCACATATTGTCCCACGATATAAACGAAAACAGTATAATGCTTATAATCATAACAAATACAAGAAAGCTCGTTCCGCACCGCGGGTGAAGTCTTGACATTGTGCGGGCGTTCTCGGGCGTAAGCTCGAGGCCGGCTTCGTAGCAAAAAATGGTTTTGTGCTCCGCCCCGTGGTATTGAAACACGCGGCGAATATCCTCCATTTGAGAAACCAACACAACATAGCCCAAAAATATGGATATGCGCACCACGCCCTCAATAAGTGTTTTCAGTGCATTGCTCTTTACAAAGCCCGCAATAAGCCCGGTAATAAAATTCGGCAATATAAAGAACAGCCCTATCGAAAAAACGAGCGAAACAATCAGCGAAAAATATATCACAACGTCCTTTATTTTGTCCCCGAGCTTGTCCGAAAGCCATTTCTCGAATTTGGACGAAGACTGCTCCTCGCCCTCTATGTCGAAAAATTCCGCGCTCCACATCAGCGAACGAATACTGCAAATCATCGAATCGAAAAACGAAAACACGCCCCGCACAATCGGTATTTTGTTGACGTGGTATTTCGTTGCAAGCAGGCTTATCGCCCTTTTGTCAAGCACTATTTCACCGTCGGGCTTGCGCACCGCGGTTGCGATTTCGCGCGGGCCGCGCATCATCACGCCCTCCATCACGGCGGAGCCGCCTATGCTTGTTATGTGTTTTTTTTCGTTCATAAAATCGCCTCTTTAATATATTTTGTACTTTGTAAATTTGCGTGGTAAATGCCGCGTTGCGGCACAAGGAGCACCCCCTCTCCGTCAAGCCTACGGCTTGCCACCTCCCCCTTGGGGGAGGCTTTTGTCGGTTCATTGCTACGGCTGTTGTTATGCCCACCCGAAGGCTCTCCCCGTGGGAGAGCTGTCGCCGATAGGCGACTGAGAGGTGGTGCTCCCATCGCACTGTGCCGCAATTGATTACTTTTTGGTTTTTTCCTTAATTACCGTATCAATCATCATACAAACACCGTCGAAATTTTTTTCTATATCAAGATTGGAAAATCTCAGCACGGTAAAGCCGTATTTATTTAATACGTCGGTTCTTTTTTTGTCATAGCTTATGCCGTCGTCCGTATAGTGTTGTCCGCCGTCAATTTCTATAACGAGCTTTGCACTGTAACAGAAAAAATCCGCAATAAAGCTGTCGATAATTCTTTGCTTGTAAATTTTAACGGGATAATGCCGTAAAAAATCATACCATAAATGCCGTTCCTGTTTTGTCATTTCTTGGCGAAGCTTACGAGCATTTTTAAGAAGCGGACTGTTTTTGTTTTTCCTTTTCATCGGGTTTTTCCTTTCCGATTGTTTGTTATCGCTAAATAGTTGCAGGGGGTATTTCCCCCTCTCCGTCAAGCCTACGGCTTGCCACCTCCCCCTTGGGGGAGGCTTTATTCGCTCGTCGCGAGTGCGTGCGAGGCGGAAAAATTTACGGCGGTGTGTACCGCTTCTCACCACGGTGCATAAAAGCGCCCGAAGGCTCTCCCCGCGGGGAGTGCCTTTCAGTGCAGCTTTTATGCCGTTGCCGCTATGTCCAACATAAGCCTCCCCTGAGGGGGAGGTGGGCTTGCGCAAGCAAGCTCGGAGAGGGGGAAATACCCATTCTACATTCTACA
>CAZIQC010000164.1:0-3695 GCA_964541335.1 uncultured Oscillospiraceae bacterium | reverse complement strand
ACAACGGCACCGCCGACACCCTTTCCGCGTGCTGGATAGCAAAAACCGCGGAAAGTTCCGAAATACACACCTACATTCCCGAAACGGAGGCAACGCAATGAACTGGAGTAAAATAAAGCTCATAATGATTTACTTTCTTTTCGGAATGAATGTCTTTATTCTGGCATTTACCGCGGTTATAACCTACCGTGAAAACAAAATTCCCGAAAGCGTTGTTTCCTCATCGTTGCAGGTTTTGGCGGAGCGCGGCTTCTCGTGCGACGAAAGCCTCTTTCCCGATTATATCTACTCTCTGCCCGACCTTTCCGCAGAGTTTTTCTCCGCAAGCGAATTGTCGGATATGTTTTTCGGCAGGCAAATTCCTTTCAGAACCTCGGGCGACAGCTTAATCGCTCGGGAAAATTACGCAACTCTTACCGTAAAAAACAATTTCTTCAGCTACGAAAGCTCCGTTACCCCGACCGACATCGGCAAAAAAGACAAGCTTCGCCTTTTAAAAAAGCTCGGCATAGATATGTCGTCGAGCGTATATGATGAAAAAAGCGGCTATTTTCACAAAATGTATAAGCAGGGAAATTTATTCGATATGTATATAAAAATCGAGGCGGATTCTGCCGGAAACATTGCCCTTTTAAACGCACAGTGGCCCAAATCCGTAAAGCCGCACCGAGCAAGGAAGCAGTTTTCGATAACGGAATATGTGCCGAAAATATGGCAAAGCTTTGACAACGGCACAATAACCGGAATTGAGCCGGGCTATCGCCTAACCCTTCGCGACGACGCATTTGTATTCAAGCCGGCGTGGCGCGTCACGGTAAATAAAAAAACCGAAATTCTGCACTGAGCGGAATTTCGGTTTTTAATTTCAAACCCGTTCACTCGGCAAGCCGGTTGCGCAGGTGATATTTTTATTTTTACAGATATTTTTTTACTATATCGGCCATTTTATCAAGCGTTGCTTCAATGTCCTCAACAAGCTTCAGTTGTGTACGCGCCCTGTCAAGGTTGTGATTTTCACGGTGAACCTTGAAATATACGTCACCGTTCAAATGATCCGCCAGGAAGCGTATTCCGCATTCATACGTCAAAATAAGAGCCGAAAGCGGCAAAAGCTCCGCCTCCTTGGGTGTTAAGCAGCTTCCCACCTCGCGCAAAAATCCGCGTGCAAACTCCTCAAACTTGTCGAGGTCAAAATAAACCTTGTCAAGGTCGGTTTCATCCTCCGTTGCACTTGACGCACCGAAGCGAAGCGCATCTCCGAAATCGTACAGGAGCGACCCTCCCATAACGGTGTCAAGGTCGATAACGCAAATTGCCTCGTCCGTCGTTTTATCAAAAAGCACGTTATTGAGCTTTGTGTCATTATGCGTTACACGGCTCGGAACCTCGCCCTTTGCCATAGCGTCCGTTATTACGGAGGCGTATTTGGAATACTTAAATGCCGTGTCAAGCTCTTTTTGCACCTTTGCCGCACGGTTGTCGTAATTTTTTTCAACCGCCGCTTCAAGCTGCTTCACTCTGTCCGGAGTATTGTGGAAGTCAACAATCGTTTCGTACAAATCTTCGGCGTTGAAATCGTCCAGCATACGCTGGAATTTACCGAACGCCACCCCCGCCTGGTACAACTGGTGCGGATTTTCCACAATGTCGTACCCGATTGTATTATCGATATACTTATACATTCTGTAGTAGTTTTCGCTGTCCGCCATATAAAAGTCCTGTCCGGTTTTGGTTTTTACGACGTTAAGCGTTTCGCGCTCTGGATTGCCGCCATTTTTTATGATTTTTTCTCTGAGGTGCTTTGTCACCGCGGCAATGTTTTTCATAACCTCGTCCGGATGATGAAAAACGTTTATGTTAATTCTTTGCAGAATATATCCCGGGTTGCTGTCACAAAGATATGTATCGTTGATATGTCCGTTTCCGTAAGGCTCGATGTTGGTTTCAATCGCAAAATTTTCAAGAATTGTTTTCAGATTGTTGTTACTCATTATTTCTTCCTCCGTTTACTGAAGCAGTGCCGCACCTATTGCGCCCGCATCGTTTTTAAGAACCGATATTTTCACCGGGATATCCGTTTTAAGCTTTTCGCGAATGGGCTTCATCAAATATTCTCCCATATTCGTTATTCCGCCCGCCAGCACGAACATATCGGGGTCGAAAATACTCGAAAGGCTGTCTATTCCCATTGCCACGCTTGCCGCAAATATGTCCATTGCCTTTTCGGCGGCTGTGCAGCCCTGCTCAAGTGCCCTTCTTATATCTTTGCCGTTAAGCTCTCCGCCGTTTTCTCTGCAAATGCCCGCCAATATGCTGTCTGGATTTTGCTCCGCGCAAAGCTTCGCTTCCCTGATAAGTGCCGTGGTCGACGCATACTGCTCGAAGCACCCGCTCTTTCCGCAGGGACATTCGCGTCCGTTTTCCTTTATGCAAAAATGCCCGATTTCTCCCGCACATCCGCTTCCCTCGTATATCTTGTTATCTATTATTATTCCGCCGCCTATGCCCGTGCCTATGGAAATCATTATGATATTTTTCACTTTTTCGCCGACACCGCACACAGCCTCTCCAAGGGCTGCACAGTTGGCGTCGTTGCTTACTCTCACGGGCATATTCGTCCTCTTGGCAAGCTCCTTTGCCAAATTATATTCCTTAAACGGCAAATTCACCGCGCTTACCAACGAATTTCTTATAAAGCCGGGCGTTCCCACGCCTATTGCCGCAACAGGAAATTCTGCGGAAATTTCTTTCGCTTTTTCCGCTATTGCGTCAACAAGCTGCTCAGCCGTGTCTTTTTTGGTGGGCGCGGCAGTTTGATAAACAAGCTTGTTATTTTCGTCAATCACGCACATTTTTATATCCGTGCCGCCGATGTCCACCCCTATTCTTTGGCTACTGTACGCCGCCTTGTCGCATATGAGAACCACATCGTCGTGCAAATTGAGCACCGTTGCCGGAACATCCGTATCAACTGTTTCCTTAAGCATTGCCTCCACCGCGCGGTGCTTCGCCGCGCCGCTTGCCAAAAGAATTATCTTTTTCGATTTCAATATTGTCGCAATTCCCATTGTCAGCGCTCTGTCGGGCACATCATCGATTGAGTCGAAAAAGCGCGAGTTTGCGTTTATCGTGCTTTGCGTAAGCGACGTCAGGTGGGTTTTCGTATTAAGCTTTGCACTCGGCTCGTTGAACCCGATATGTCCGTTTTCTCCTATGCCGAGTATTTGCAGGTCAATCCCGCCGCTTCTTTCAATCATATCCTCGTAAGCGGCACATTCCTCATTCGGATTTTCCGCCAAGCCGTTTAAAAGGTGCGTATTTTCCTTCTTAATGTTTATCTTATCGAAGAAATTTTTGTCCATAAAGTAATGATAGCTTTGGTCGTTATCGTCCGCAAGCGGGTAATACTCGTCAAGGTTAAAGCTCTTCACCTCGGAAAAATCAAGCTCGCCGCTTTCGCACATTTTGCCAAGCTCCTCATACATTCCCACGGGGGTAGAGCCTGTTGCCAAGCCAAGCACGCAATCGGGCTTTAAAAGCACCTGTCCCGCCACGATTTTTGCCGCCGCTTCCGACATTTCGTTGTAATTTTCACAAACAATAACTCGCATATGCAATCTCCTTATTCAAAAAATTCTCCGTTTATGATTATTTTTTTTATATTAAGCTAGTCGGCGCACAGCAAAATATCCGCA
>CAZIQC010000163.1:0-3705 GCA_964541335.1 uncultured Oscillospiraceae bacterium | reverse complement strand
GGAAAGATGGGGCAGGTAATTCTGCGAACGGCACAAAGCGCGGGCAATGTGAAAATTGTGTGCGGTGTGGATATAAACGGCACATCGTGCGGAGAAATTCCGGTGTATAACGCGCTTGACGATGTGCTTGAGTCGGCAGATGTCATTATTGATTTTTCGCACCCGTCTTCGTTGGCGGCAACGCTTGACTACGCACAAAGAAAAGACCTTGCCTGCGTAATCGCGACAACCGGATTTGACGCTTCGCAAAAAGCAATGCTTGGCGAATATACGGAAAAAATCCCCGTTTTCTTCAGTGCGAATATGTCGCTCGGGATAAATCTTATCATCGATTTGGCAAAAAAAGCCGCCGCCGTGCTTGACGGTGAGTTTGATATTGAAATAATCGAAAAGCACCACAATCAAAAGCTTGACGCTCCGAGCGGAACCGCGCTTGCCATAGCCGACGCGCTGAACGAGCAAGCGGGTAATTGCACGCAATATGTTTTTGACAGACACAGTACCAGGAAAAAACGCTCAAAGAACGAAATCGGTATTCATTCCGTGCGCGGCGGCAACATCGTGGGCGAGCACGAGGTATTGTTTGCCGGCAACGATGAAATGATAACAATTACGCACAGTGCTTGCAGCAGAGAAATTTTTGCGGCGGGGGCGTTGCGTGCCGCGGCGTATATGCACGGGAAGAGTGCGGGTATGTACTCGATGAGCGATTTGATAAACGCCAAGGAGGAATAACAATGACAAGAGTTAAGCTTTCCGAAAGATTGTTGCCTTCATACACAAAGGGCGAGGAAATCTTCAATATGGTTTCACATATTGTGGGCGGTGCATTGGGGATAGCATACCTTGTGCTGTGCATTATCGTTGCGGCGTTTCATAAAAGTGCAATCGGGGTAGTGTCGTCGTGTATATATGGTGTATCGGTAATTGCACTTTTTACAATGTCGAGCATATATCACGGCTTGCACGATTCCGTTGCGAAAAGAGTATTCCAAGTGATTGACCATTGCACAATTTATTTTATGATTGCCGGCACATATACGCCGATTGCACTTTGTGCATTGCGCAGGCAAAGCGCGGCAAGCGGTTGGGTGGTATTCGGTGTTATATGGGCTATTGCCGCGTTGGCGGTAACGCTTACGGCGATTGACCTTAACAAATACAAGAAATTTTCGATGATATGCTATATCGGTATGGGGTGGCTCGTGATACTTTTTTGGCCGATGACATATCGTGCAATAGGAAAGGGCGGGGCGCTTTTCTTGGTTGCGGGCGGCATTTTGTATACAATAGGTGCGGTGCTTTATGCCCGCGGAAAGAAAAAGGCATACGTACACAGCATTTTTCACCTGTTTGTCAATGCCGCAAGCTTGTTGCACTTTTTTTGCATATTGTTTTATGTTTTGTAACGAACGGAGCCGTGAAAAACAATTCTTTTACGGCTCCTTTTCTTTTTTGGGAAAATTTTGTTTTACGGCTGACGGAGGCATATTATGGATAAAAGCGTTTTCAAAGGCTCGGCAATGCTTGCGCCCGTTCCCGCGGTGATGGTTTCGTGCGGTGACGGAGAAAGGCAAAATATTTTTACCGTTGCGTGGACGGGTACAATGTGTACAAACCCGCCCGTAACATACATATCGGTCAGACCGGAGCGTTTTTCATACGGAATTATTGAAAAAAGCGGCGAGTTCGTCATAAATCTTGTGCCGAAAAGCCTTGTTTCCGTGTGCGATACCTGCGGTGTGAAAAGCGGAAGAGATATTGATAAATTTGCCGCATTTTCGCTTACGGCGGCAAAGGGGGCGTTGTCCTTTGCGCCGATGATAGAGCAATGTCCCGTAAATATCGAATGTCGCGTAAGACAAAAGCTGTGCCTCGGCACACACGATGTTTTCATTGCGGATATAGTGCAAGTAAATGTTGACAATTCTCTCATAGACAAAAACAATGCGATACGCTTGTGGAAAGCCGACTTAACGGCTTATGCACACGGAAGCTACTATTCGTTGGGAACGCATTTGGGGGATTTCGGATTTTCCGTGCGAAAGAAAAAACGCGGAAAATCAAAGCAAAACCGCAAAAAAGCTTGACATACCGATTTTTCGGTATATAATCATAAGAGAAGGGGTGCTTGCGTTAAGCAGGCTGAGATTGGGCGTGTTACCGCCTTGACCCATAACCTGATTTGGGTAATGCCAACGTAGGGAAGCAGAGGAAGGTTCAGGTTATGTTATGCATAACCTGTTTTTTTATTTCCCGCAGGCAGGAAAGGAGAAATATGAAAAATACGGAAAAAATCACAGTCGGAGGCTTGGCGGTTGCAATGGCAACCGTGCTTATGTGGGTATCGAAGCTCATTCCGTCGCCATGGATGCAGGGCGGATCGATTACTTTGGCAAGTATGGTGCCGATAATTGCGGCATCGATTATATTGGGCAGCGGTTGGGGAATTATATGCTCAACGGCATACGCGTTTATACAAATGCTGTTCGGCTTTTATCCGCCGCCCGTGCAAAATTTGACAAGCTACATTCTCGTCGTACTGCTCGACTATGTTTTGGCGTACGGTGTGCTCGGCACAGCCGGCGCGTTTTACGGACTTTTCGGCAAAAAAAGGGGTGCGGTTGCCCTTTCGGGATTTTTCGTAACGGGACTGCGCTATGTTTGCCATATTTTGTCGGGCGTGCTTATCTGGGGCGTGTATGCGGCGGAAGGACAGAGCGTGCTTATGTACAGCGTGGTGTATAACGGCTCATTTATGCTTCCCGAAATGATAATTTCAACTGTTGCACTTTGGTTCGTGACGCCCTTTATAGAAAAACGGGCAAAATAAAAATTACATTTCAAAATTACAAAAAAGCCGGGCAAGGCTTAATTTTACCTATGAACCTCCCTTTTTTTGTCAGACTTTATTTTGTTTGATAATTGGGGATCACTTCACAAAACCGACATCGTTTTACAGCGATGTCGGTTTTATTTTCTGCCATAGGATTATCGTGCGGATTATCTCGAAAAAAATTGTACCGTTATAAATTTAACAGCACAACCGAAAGTATACCTGCCGCATATCCGACGGTTTGCGCTTTGCTCAGACGTTCTTTGTAAATCAAAACGGAGATAAAAAAGCTTACGACAATTCCGCCGGAAGAAATGCAGGGAAAAAGCACGGCATTGGGAAGACTGCCGGTAAGGAGCATTACAAACAAGTTCACAATGCCGTTTGAAATTCCGTTGGGAATACTGTAGAAAAAGCAGGTTTTTTGATGTGACCCCCAAAAGTTAGACTTTTTTATATTTGGCACAGAAAGACACAATAACGAAAAAAATACAAGCAGAAGAGAAAACATCATAAGCTCGTTTTTATATTTTCCATTAAATTTTTGCTGTTGCATTTTTTGAAAGACACTGCACAAGCCGTTGCCCAAGAAAGCAACCGTCAAATAAATAATCCATTTTGAGGAAAAGGCGACGGACGTTTTTTTCACATTTATAAGAAAAAGAGAAATCAAAAGCAACAAAATTCCGATGTGTGCCGCAACGGAGAGCTTGTCGTTCAAAAAAATCATACCGTAAAGGGTTGGAATTATCAACGAGTAAGAAAAAACAAGTGTCGTAACGGCAAGCGACCCGTGCCGCACCGCGTTGAGCAATCCGAAAACAGCTGCACCGTATGAAAGCGCAAATGCAATCGAATACGGTAAAATT
>CAZIQC010000162.1:0-3749 GCA_964541335.1 uncultured Oscillospiraceae bacterium | reverse complement strand
CAAAGGTAGGCTTATCTTCCTCGGTTTCGGCATTTGCCGAAATCGGCGCGGGCGAAAGCTGAAAAAGCAATGCAAGCGCCGTTATCAATGCCGCGGTTTTTTTTGCGTTTTTCATAATGCGCTCCTTTCTCAGTCGGCAACGATTACAACCATTCGCACGTTATTGTACCGTTGCCATACAAACACGTTTTGCCCTATATGAATATCCTCGTGGCGAAGTGTGTCTATGCGTTTTTCGCCGCGATTGTAGCGATATACCACAGCTCCGTCGTCAATTACCATAGGCGCGCTGAAGCTTCCGTTTTGAGTTCTGTAGGTTAAAAGCGACAGGTTCGGGAGGCGGTAGTCCTCCACGCTTCCGTAGGAAAGCGCGCGCTCCGCGTTCGGCTGAGCAATGCTGCTGTTATCCCACGTTTGAAAAGGAGAAATCGTTTGCTTTGTGCAATCGAGCAGCACCTCGTAAACCTCCATCACACGTGTATCCTCGCTGTAATACGCGCGCGAGAGAAGCGCGTCGTTACACTGGTACTGAATAATCTTGCCGGGGGTTAAATCCTGCCGTGCACGTGCAAGCGAGGACAGGGTGTCCGACACGAGCACGCTCTTTCTTCCGTCGCCCTCGTATCCCTCAACCACGAGATAATCCATTCCGTCGTCGCTTGTTTTAAAATAGGTTTTTTCGATAAGCATTACCGGGGAGTTTACCTTGCTGATGTAAACCTCCTTGTCCCCGCGCGACGCGTCGAAGCGTTCGCGCTTGTTGTTAAGCTCCACACAGCCGACGTGGTTATTGTCCACATCGAAAAGCTTCATATAATATCCCGAGCCGTTGCCGAGAACCTGCGGCACTTTTTTCACGGCGAAATCGTCCTCATAGTCGCCGCCGTTCGGAATATGGAAAAGCCACGTGTCTTCATCCACGATAAAGTCGCCGTCATCTCCGCGTATTACGCCGTTGCTGTAGTAGCGATAAAGCTTTGTTCCGTCCTCCGAAAGGTTGGAGGGGTCGCCCGCATACGAGGGAAGATAAACCGCGGTGATGTTATCGTTTTCGTCCAGCTCATACCCTAAAAGCCCCGAAAACGAATTTGTCGAAAACCAGTTGATAAGCTCCTGCGGCTTAACCGTGGTTTTTACGTAGCTTCCCCCGACAAGGCGACCGAACTTTACACGCTCTTTCCCGCCTATATTAAAATTAACAAAGCGGTTTTCCTGTGTTAAAAGCCGCATTGAAGCTCCCGCCGTTCCGCCCTTTGTATAGTCGGCGTATTCGGTCATATATCCGTAAAGATAATCCTGCGAGGAGGCTTCCTCGCTTGTGCGATCTGCCGCAACTATTCTTCCGCCCTTATCCAAAAGGAACATTGCCGCCCGGCCGAGTTCTATTTTTTCGTAGCCGTTTTTGTTTTTCGCCTTGGCGTCGATATAGCATTGCGCCACGGGGTAGTCCGTGCCGTCCACGGTATATTTTACGGGTTCGGATTCTTCGACGGCTTCGAGAGTGCCCGTTACGGGTTCTTTTGTTGACACCTCGGCGCGAACCTTTTTACCGTCCAAGCTTGCGGCAATCCACAAAACGTCGTCCGTGCGAAGAGAAGCGAGATCCGCCGCTTCCCCGTTTTTAATTATTTTAATGCTTGTGCCCGACGCGCCCGGGTCGGTTTCCAGATATGCGCCGTAGCGTCCGTAAATGTTGTCGTCGTAAACGGTTGTTACCACAAGTGTGTCGTACGACCAAATAACAACCGTGTCATACGTGCCGCGCTCGGAAAGGTCGGTAAGCGTTATCGTGCCGGCATCTATGCGAATAAGCTCGTTTTTCGGGTTTTGAGAGCTGTCGTACATATCGGCGGTGGTAAGCGCCGTGCCGTTGTATATATAGCTTATCGCACCTGAAAGCGTTTCGGTTTTTCTTTTGCCGTTATCGTAATAAGAAATCGAGCCGAAAGAGGTGGCGTCCTTTATCAAATCTTCGGCGTTGATTACAAGGGCGTCGTCGGAATTTGTGCTTTCTTCCATATAAAGCACGGTATCGCGCCCGTTCTCCTCGCGGATATATGCCTCAACGTTTTTCGCAAAAAATTCCGTTGCCGCGGCAAACGTTGTTTTATACACAACGCCGTCTATCGAAACCTCGTCCTCCTTAAGACTGCCGCTGCCCGTTATCGACGCGCCGTACACACGGTCTGCAAGACCCGTCACCTTTTTTAAATTAAGCACGCCGAGCAGGTCCGAGCTTCCTATTTCGTACTTTTCGGAGCTGCCCTCGAACACCCGCTCGAGAAGCGGTGCGTCGAGCGCATTCGTAAACAGCCGCGCCACGCCGCCGCGTGTGATGGGGTTATCGTTAATTTTAACGTTTTTCATAAGCTTGAGCTTTTGCGCGCGCGCAAGATACCCCTGCGGATAACCGCCGTTGCGCTCCGCGTCGGGCGCATAGCCCAAAATCGATACAAGCATTTTAACCGCCTGATACCCCGTAACCGAATCTTCCGGACCGAAATATGTGCCGTCGTAGCCTTGTATAACGCCGAGCTCGTATGCCAAAGCAACATAGCCCGCCGCCCAGTGCTCCGCGGAAACATCGGCAAAAATTTGTTTTTGCGAGCTTTGCGCCCAAGCTTCAAAGCCGCACAGGCGCATAAGAAGCGCCGAAAATTCGGCACGCGTAACGTTAAGCTCCGGGTGAAGCAGACCGTCCTCGTAGCCTTGCATAATGCCGAGCTGTTTCATAAATGTAACCTCATCGTCGATTTCGGCGAATACCGCCGTACACGAAAGAAGCATACACACCGCCAAAATTGCGCATATAAGTTTTTTCACGTTAATCCCCCCATTTGTCATTCAACAATAACCTTAAAGCTCACCGTGGCGTTTTTATCCGCGCTGTAGCCCTTGAAAACCGCCGTGCCCTTTTTCACCGCCGTAATAACATTCGTTTCGGGGTTAAAGCGTGCCGTGTCGGGCGATTGGTTATACCAGTAAATTTCCGTGCTTGTCGCGTCGCTCGGGTAATATTTAAAGCTGATTTCGCGCGTTTCCCCGACAGAGAGGCGATACTCCTCTTCATCGGTTTTAACCCACTGCAAAAGCACCTTCGGAATACTTACCTCCCAAGCATTCCACGTGGACATTACCTTTTCAAGGTAACGGTCGGATTCGTCCTCAAGCAAATTTGCCGTAAAAATTCCGCCGTCCGAGCAATAGTACTGTATTTTGTCAAGCTCGCCGCGCAGGGCATATTCAAGCACGAGAAACGAATACGGTCTTGCACCGGCAATGCCCGTCCAACGCACGTTTTTATAGCCCGTGCTCGACTTAAACATATTGTTGTGGAAATTATTTTCCAAAATGTTGTTGGTAATTTTACGTGCCATATCAAGATAATCGTCCATACCGGTTGCGGCATAGAGATAGCACATAAGCATTGCCTCCGAGCCGGATGTGCTCGTTGTTGTAAGATTAAGATTTATTGTGCTTTTTACAACGGAGTTCGTGCTTTCGTCATATTCTCCGAAGGTGCCCAGTCCGCGGTGCTTCGCAATGCTTTTTATCGTGTCCCAAATTTGCTTTCTGTCGTCGTAATAATCGTAGCCGTTGATTTCGCCGTATTTTTCGGCATTGCCCGTTTTTATAAACGTGGTTATGTAGGCGTAAAGCATTTCGTCGGTGGGAGAGTCCATTCTTTCCACCCAGTTGTCGTAAGTATAGTGATAGTACCCCCTGTATTTGCAGACAAAGCCCGTCAT
>CAZIQC010000161.1:0-3789 GCA_964541335.1 uncultured Oscillospiraceae bacterium | reverse complement strand
CGATTGCAAAAATACGGTGCCGCGTTATCGGCTCTGCAAGCTTCCGGTCGGGATAACGACAAGGACACTCCGCATATAATCGGGGCTTTGCGGTGGTACTCGATTGTAAAGGCGAAATTTACCGATTATTCACAAACGGTACATAATTACATAAAAAGCGTTTGTTATATTTATCTTGTAAAAAATACTTAACAAATTGAATTTATGTGATATAATGTATTCGGCGGGGGGATAAATCGCAGTTGCAATACATCTGTCCGCCACTTAAAAGCATATCGTGAAAGAGGGGAAAAAATGAAAACAGCAAAAAGAATTCTCATTGCCGACGACGATGCAAACATTTGCGAGCTGGTGCGGCTTTATCTTGAAAAAGAGGGGTACGAAACCGTTATATGCTTTAACGGGGAAAAGGCACTGGAACTTATCGGCGGCGGCGGAATCGATATGGCAATACTCGATATTATGATGCCGAAAAAGGACGGCGTTTCGGTGTGCCGCGAAATTCGTGCAAAGAGCACAATGCCCATAATAATGCTTACCGCCAAGGGAGAAACCTTTGACAAGGTGCTGTGCCTTGAGCTTGGGGCGGACGATTATGTTGTAAAGCCGTTTGAGGGAAAGGAGCTTACCGCAAGGGTAAAGGCGGTGCTCAGAAGATATTCCCAAGGAACGGAGGCTGTCGAAAAAACGGTAAGCTACGAAAATATCACCGTTAATCTTACAAATTACGAGCTTATCCTCAGCGGAAAGGCGATAGACGTGCCGCCCAAGGAACTTGAGCTTTTGTATTATCTTGCGGCACATCCGAATCGCGTGTTTACCAGAGAACAGTTGCTTGAGGATGTGTGGGGGTTTGACTATTTCGGCGATTCCCGCACGGTTGACGTGCACGTGAAAAGACTTCGCGAAAAGTTGGAGGGGCACGAAGCTGGGTGGTCGCTTAAAACGGTGTGGAGCGTGGGTTACAAATTTGAGGTGAAGCAGGGTGCGTAGGTCGCTGTTTTCGCGCATATTTTTAACACAGATTATCACCGCACTTACGGTAATTGTGATTATCACGCCGACGATATTCGTAATGCTCGGGAATTATTTCGTCAATTCTCAAAAGTCGGACATTTTGCAGGACGCGGCAAACGCTTCGTTTTTAAGCGAAAAAATCGCCACAATGTCAAATTCGGAGGCAATGTGGTCGCTTTACAAAATGGGTATCGAAAAATCGGGAAGCAAAAGCGCCATTATGGTAATCAATTCCGACGGGAACATTATCGTTGCACCCGATAAGATAGACGGTGTAAATTACGCGGCAATTGATAAAAGCTTTATTGCTCCCGTGCAAAACGGCAGCAGGGTGGTGCAGCTTTACAAGCGCGGGAAGATTTTTTCCGAGCAAACAATGGTTGCAATAGTTCCCGTTATGCATAACGATGTTATATCGGGAAGCAAGAGCTTTCTCGGTGCGGCGGTGGCGATACGCACGCTTCCGCAGATACGCTATATGAGAAACAACATTATAGCGATAATTATGTTTGCACAGATGATTGCGTGGATTGTGGCGTTTATAATATCATATATTATAACAAGGCAGATTACCAAGCCTATCAAAAAAATGCGCTCCGCCGCGCAAAGCATAGCCGCGGGAAATTTCGGTGAACGTATACCGATAACCTCGCACGATGAAATAGGGCAGTTGGCGGAAAGCTTCAACTCTATGACGGAAGCATTGAACGAGCTGGAAACAATGCGCTCGTCCTTTATATCGGACGTGTCGCACGAGCTGAGAACGCCGATGACGATAATCAGCGGCTTTGCGGAAGGTATGGTAGACGGCACCGTTGCCGAAGAGGATAGGGAAAAGTACCTTAAAATAGTGTTAACGGAAACGAAGCGGTTGTCAAGGCTTGTTGCCGATTTGCTTGAGGCATCACGCTTGGAGAGCGGCAAAATACCGATAAACAAGAAAAAAATAGACATAAACAGACTGCTGACGGAAACCATTGTTATGTACGAGCAACAGCTTACGAAGAAAAATATCGACGTGGAGCTTAATCTTGAAAACGGCGAATGTTTTGCTTTTGCCGATAAAGACTTGATAAAGCGCGTTATGATAAATTTAATCGACAATGCCATTAAATTCACTCCGGAAAACGGCAAAATAGCACTTTCGGCGGCGTGCGACGGCGACAAAACCGTGACAACGGTGGAAAACAGCGGCGAGGGAATATCGCCCGACGAGCTGCGCCACATTTGGGAGCGATTTTACAAAACCGACAAAAGCCGCAGTATGGATAAAAAAGGTGTGGGTTTGGGCTTGCACATAGTAAAAACCATAATAGCAAATCACGGCGGAGAGATAAAGGTGCAAAGCGAGCAAGGAAAATTCACAAGGTTTACGTTTTATCTCGACACCGCGGAAAACGACAAACAAAACATAAAAGGAAAGGAAGATAAAAATGAAAGGTAAAAAAACATTACTCTCCACCTTAACGGGAGCGTTGGTCGGCGGTGTAACGGCTGCGGCAATAACTCTTTGTGCGGTGGGAACGGGAAACGAAAATGCTGTGACAAGGAAAAGCGGTGCGCTTGAAACGCCGACGATTGAATATACGGCATTGGCAAACGAAAGCGCAAAGCAAGTTTTAACAACGGAGGAAATCGCCAAGAAATGCGGTCCGTCGATAGTGGGCATAAGCTCTACCACAAAAACGCAAAGCTATTTCGGCACGCAAACGGGCACGCAAAGCGGCAGCGGGATAATCCTCGATACAAACGGAAACATTGTTACAAATTATCACGTTATAGAAAACGGAACGGATATTAAGGTAAAGCTGAATACGGGAAACGAATATGACGCAACCCTTGTCGGCGGTGACGAAAAAACGGATATTGCCGTGATAAAGATTGACTCCAAGGAGGAATTGCACGCGGCAACGATAGGCAATTCCGACGAGGTAGAGGTGGGGTCGCTTGCGGTGGCAATAGGCAATCCGTTGGCAAGCGAGCTGTTCGGCACGGTGACGGCGGGTATTATAAGCGGTGTAAACCGCACGATGACCGTGGGACAGCGCGAGATGAACCTTATCCAAACGGACGCTTCCATAAGCCCGGGCAACAGCGGCGGTGCACTTATAAACAAATACGGCGAGGTTATAGGCATAAACAGCGTGAAAGTTGCCTCCGACGCGGCAGAGGGCTTGGGCTTTGCAATACCGATGAATGAGGCTGTTACCATAATAAGCGACCTTATGCAGTACGGCTATGTTAAGGGGCGCCCGATGATAGGCGTGAGTGTGCGCGAAATTACCAAAGAGCTTGCATATTACAACAATTTGCTTATCGATCACGGACTTTATGTAATGAGCGTGACGGAAAACAGCGGCGCGGCAAAGGCGGGGCTTGTGAGAGGCGATATTATAATCAAGTTTGACGGACAAAACGTGACAACCTCCACACAGCTCAATAACATACGCGACAAGCACAAGGCGGGCGATACGGTATCGGTTACCGTAATGCGCGGCGCGGCGGAAAAAACACTGTCCGTAACATTGACGGAGGACTTAACCGGAAAGAAAAAGTAAAGCGGAAAATTTCACCCTCTCGGCATCAGATTAAGCACAGGTTGCGGCTTGGCTTTCACCTGTGCCTCACAATGCTTAATCTTCCTTTCCGAAAAAAACGCTACGCTTATTTTTTCGGGTGTTTGAAAAATGCTGTTGAAAGCTCTCCCCAAGGGAGAGCTTTCGGGTGCGTGTAACAGCGGCGGTGGGGGAGCAAATGAAGAATGAAGAATTG
>CAZIQC010000160.1:3540-3807 GCA_964541335.1 uncultured Oscillospiraceae bacterium | reverse complement strand
TATACGGGGATGTCGTTGTCAAACCTGTCGAGAATGAAAATCATCCCCACGGCGGGAACCACCACATCAAATTCGATATTTTCGGTGTCAAGCATCGATCCCTTTGCCGATGTGTAGCCCGGCACCGCCGTTACATAGTTTTCAAGCTTAATTCCGCACGCAAAGCTTACATCTATTTGCGAGCTTCCCTTATAGGCAAGGTCGATATACGACTTATAGCCGTGCATCCACTTTGCGAAAAGCGGAAATCCCGCCCCGTTTTCATCC
>CAZIQC010000160.1:0-3530 GCA_964541335.1 uncultured Oscillospiraceae bacterium | reverse complement strand
GCCTCGCACAGCTCGGCTATCGCAAATATCGACTTGCTGTACGCCTCGGGCCAGTTTCGGTTGTAATACATTTCCAGTATAAGAGCCTTTGCGCCGTCGTTTCTTATAAGGTCGGCTATTTTTTCGTTTTCCTCGCTGCCTTGCGGCAGGTCGATATGCTCGGTTACGTCTATGCCGTCGAGCAGACCCTTTGCCGCCATATCCTCGGCAAACTGCACGTAAACGCGGTCACCGTACATCGCGTTCTGGTAGCTGTAAGGACACGTTGCGAGATAGTCGATATATTTGGGGCGAATGTTTGTGGAAATGTTTCCCTCCGCATCGGTAATTCGCGAGTCGCCGTAGGGCGTGGCGTAAAGCGAGGGCATAATGCCCGTTTTCTTGTCGGCAAGGTTGGCGAACCTTTGCGCCATTCTGTTCGCCCAAATGAGTGCCTTTTCGTCGCCCGTTTGGTTGTAAAGCTCCACCGCCAGGCTTATGTATTCGCTTGCGGCAAGCAGGAATGTGCACCCGTCGTAATCGCGCACGAATGCGTCCTTTTTGTAATAGTCGTCGTCATATTGCGAAACGTTGTCCCAAGTCATCGTTTCGTTATGACTTGTGTTGTAGTTTGCGTGGCGGTTAAACATCAGGTTGCTCCAGTCCAAGACGTGTCCCATCCAAATGTTTTTTACCAGGCTTTCGGCGGCTTCCGAATCGAGCCGATAAAGCGGCGAAAGATACATATCCTTTAATTCAACCTCGTGGAAAATACCCAAGCCCGTGTTTGCGTCGCCCGTGGGTTTTCCCGTGCGCAGGTCAATCGCCTTGTGCGAACCCCAGTAAACCAGCCCGCTTGTAGGCTCAATGTCGTTTTCAAAGGTATATTTATACAGCTCCTCGGCGCGGCTTTTGTAGTAGGGATCGCCGACGGTGTCGCTGTAGGCAATCATTGTTCTGAGAAGCTCCCACTCATTGCCCATATCCGCAACGGGCACCTCGTCGCCCGATTGCACGCGCCACTTCACGGCCTCGCCGTCACGGTTGACGGCGTCCGCAATGCGCGGGGAGGCGTTGTAAACATCTTTTCCGTATTCAAGCACTGTGTCCATATATTCTTTCAGCACGCTTCTGCGCGTTTCGTCGCTTAAATATGTGCGCACATCCGTAAGCCTGATTTTACGCACGGCGTACTTTGTGCCGTCCTCTCTCAGTGTTGCCTTAAGCTCTATTTCACTCGAAACGTCGCCGGGAGCTGTTACGGTAAGCTTGCCCGATTGGTCAATGCTTACATAGGAGGCACCCGCTCCGCCGAGCGACCAGTCGACCGCTTTTCGCGGCATTTCGTTCCCGAATTCGTCAAGCACCTTTGCCGTATAAGTAAAGGTATCGCCGCTCTTTGCAAGCGCAAGGGCAATTTGCCCCTTGCCCTCTATTTTTATTTCTTTGAAAGCGGCGTTTTTAAGTGTGATGGTTTTTTCCGCTTTTATTGCGGGGTTGTCCGTAAGCGTTGCGGTAAGCTTATACGCGGTGTTTGCCGCGGCTTCGGAAGAAACGGTGAGCTTTACCGTTTCGCCGCTTGCCGCGTCAAGGGTAACTCCCGCGGGCGCGGTGCCCTCTATCGCAAAATCGAAGCTTGCCGTTTGCGCCGTGCCCTCCGCCGTAAGGGCGGATGCGGTGTATTCATACACCGCGCTTTCCCCCGCGGGCGGAATGCTTTGCACATCCGCGCCGGAGATTTGCGCATTCGTTATCTCGCGCGACTTTAAAACGGACACGTTATCCAGCTCAAATCCCGGCGACATAAACGCATACGCCCTGAAGCAATTTATTTTTGCCGATGAATTTAGAACCGCCGCGTCGCTTTTTACGAGAGTGTCGTTTATGTAAATTTGGACGTTTCCCGTGTCGAGATTTACCTCAAGATGTATTGCGTAGGTTGTGTCAAGCGCATAATTTTCCTTTATAATATCGCTTGCGTCGGCGGTTTTGTACACAAGGCTGCCGACGCTTGTTTCAACACTCAGCACAACCGTGCTGTCATAAAGAAGTTGCATTACGGCATTCCCGTCGGATTTTACGCCGCTTTGGCGAAAGTCGACCTTTGCCGAAACGGTGCCCGTAAGTTCTTTAAAGCTTCGCGAAAGGGTTACGTACGAGCCGTCGGTCGAGCTTTCTATTTCAACATATTTGTTGTTATCCCGCTCTTTAACGGTAATCGTGCCGCTGCCGCTTAAAACATCGAAGCCCGTCGGTGCGGCGTTTACCGAAAGCGAGTTGAAATTTTCCGAAAAGCCCGTTTCCTCCTGCGCAAATGTGGGTATGCCGTTTAAAGCAAGCATACTCATCGCCGAAAGAGCCGCTATTATTCTTTTTAAATTTTTCACCGCAATCATCTCCCGTCAATTGTAAATATTGCTTATTATCATATTGTGGTCAATGTCGTACACATAAGCCTTTACGGTGTGTTTAATGTAGCCGTCCGTGTCTATCGGCTTGCCGAATGTAATTTCCTCTTGCGCTTCTCCCGAAAGGTACGACACGCGCATTTCTCTTAAATCTCCCTTGGAATACACCAGGGTTATCAATGCGGCTTTTCCCGAAAATCCGTTGTTTTTCACGGTTGCACCCGTAAGCTTTCCGTCTGCCGTTTTCAGCTTTTCCACCTCGCAGACTGTGTCCGCTGCACTGCCCGCCACGCTTACGGTAAAGCTTTTCGTTTCGGAAACGTTTTCCTTAACGACGGTTGCCGTAAGCGTTACGGTGTGAGGCTTGCCGTCAAAGTAAACCTTGCCGCCGCTTGATATTACGTTTTCGTCGGACGAGTGCCAAACAATTCTTGTGCCGCCCGTGCCCTGTGTGGGAAGCTTTATATCCTCCGTTAAAGGGCCGCTCACGGGAAGGTTTAATTCCGAAAGTGCGGCTTGTACATCACTCGTTACGTCATACTCCGTATAACGAACGGAAATATCATCCGCATACCAGCTCGAGTCCGGTCCGTCCGACGTTCTGAGCGAGCTTACGGCTATTGCGTATATCGGATAACCGTTTGCCGTGACAAACTGGTTTTTGTTTACCTTTACGCCGTCTACGAAAACGTCGTAGCGGTGTCCCACCTTTATATTGCCGCTTAAGCTCACGACAAAGGTCATTGTGTGCCACGTATTGAGAGAAACAAGTCCCTTAAGCTCGCCCGAGGTAAGGCTTTGGCTTGCGCAGTAGTACACATTGCAGCTTGCCTCGGTTGTGCTTGAAAACGTGTTCTTGGTGTCCATAAGCATTACATTTATTCTGCTGGCGGCATTCGTCAAATAAAAGCGCACAGAGGCGTAAAGCGTGCCGCGTTGGTACTCACGGTCCAGCTCCTTGGAGGTAAACGTAACGTTGGGCGTGGTATAGCCCACACCGGCACTGTTACCGCGGTATTTTCGCGTGTAATTATATACTCTTTCATACGGATTGTCGGGGAAAAAGCTCAAAACCGTGTCGGTATACATTTCCATACCGGGGAGGCTTCCCTTAAGCACCCATCCGTCGCTTATTTCCTTGCT